>NZ_JBPOEU010000017.1:0-80716 GCF_051251695.1 Maritalea sp.
TCGGCTCGACTGCGACCTGAGCAATAAACCCGGAAAATGCTCCAACTGGGTGGTCTAAAAAGTGGGAGCACGTCACAAACCGACAAATTCTCAAAATAAATGGAGGAGAGTTGGGTCTCAGGTCAGAGTATATGCCAAAACCCAGCGATTGATGGTGCTATGATCAACCTCAAACCCGCGTTCGAGAAACATTTCTTCCAGATCGCGATAGCTGAGCGGATAGCGCAAGTACCAAGCAACGGCCTGAACGATCAGCCACGCTTCAAACTGGCGTTCTTTGAGGTCACTTTTCGATTGGCGCTTCAGTTTTTCAACAATGCTATTCAGAATCATAACGCAGAACTCCACAAATTCGGAGTTCGTTTCATCATTCAAATATCAAAACCGGGTTAACGGTGAAACTTTGCGACAGGCCCGTTTTAAGCGCGTGAGCAGATTTTCCACCAGCATTTTGCCCCCCAGATTGCTCGATTCTGTGCAATTGCTGGCGTAAATTTGTAAGCTCTTGATGTCTGTCCTTATGCATTTGTTCGCCCGCCAAGTTCTACATGTTTTGGCTAGAGCCTTGATGTGACTCTTAAATTCCAGACTCCCTAAATGTTCATGTTTTGTTCTATATGTCAATTTGAATGTGAAACGGAGGGTAGGACAATGCGTTGCGCAAAAGCGAATGACGCCATCTGTTTTGATCTATAGATTTTCAGAACGTCAATGTTGTCTTCAACTCGCAACGTCTAAATCAAACACAATAATTCCGTTCGCACCATTGTTGCAAAGATCGCATAGACGGCCGCCCAAAGCCTGGTGCGTGGGGTGTATCGCATAGGCTTCTAGTGCGGCCTTATTGGAAAAGTGGATCACGAAACCTGCATTGAAGGCCAATGATTTTTGTTCAAAATCCCGATTGGGGCCAAAATCAAATTTCTCAACACCATCAAGACCACGGCTGAACTCTGACAGTTCAGAAAGGATCGCTTGTTGTTCGGCGGCATCCACATCATCTCTAAAATCACAAAATACACAGTGAAGGATCACGCTTTTGCTCCCATTTTCAAAATTACGATTTTTATCTGCTCATAATTTATCAGTTACGGGGTACATTGTCTGGTAAAATTGGTGTGGAGCTTGAAATGATGAACCTCAAACAAGCAAATGATCAACTCAATAAGCACCTTGGCCAAAGTGCAAAGGCAAGTCATTCGCGTGTTGTTGCATATTTAATGCGTGAGCTGGCCCAAATGTTACGCCAAGATAGAGGGCTATGGGAGGTCGTCGGACTTGTCCATGACTTGGACGAAAATGTCACCAAAAACGACCGCTCGCGGCATGGCATGGTCACTGCGGAATGGTTGGATGGTCAGCTTTCTCAAGAAGCATTGGAGGCGATCAAGGCACATGACCATCGAACAGGGGTCAAGGCTGAAACGAAAGTAGCGGATGCATTAAAACTGGCGGATGCGTTGGCTATTGCAGATGAGGACGCAGGACGTGCGCACATGGTTGAGATCGGTTCACGCATCGGCCAGAAACGACTTTTAGATCATCTAGGACACCGACCATACTTGCTTCCAATTATAGTTGAAAAGGCAGAGTGCTTGGGCATTGATTTAAAACATATTGCCGACATTGTGAAAGATGCGCCCGCACAATAACCACTTATTCAAACACCACATGCCCCAACTTCTCTGGGTTGCGGACGATGTAAAGTTGGGCGATTTGTCCGGCGTCTGTCCAATCGATGGACCATGTTTGCAAGCTACCGTCTGGCTCTTTTATTAAAATGCCGGGGTTGGCATTAATGGAAATGAGTTTAAAGGCGAACGCTTTTGGTTGTGGGTTTTTCTTCAATAGGTTGACAAAAAATCGCATGATCTTTTCTCGCCCATAAATGGGGTTAAAGGTTGCGCTTTTGATGCCGCCACCATCGGTTACCATGACGGCGTCATCGGCTAAGAATTTTGAAAAGCCGTCTAGGTCGCCGGTTTTTAGGGCTTGGTGAAATGACGTGATGAGTGGCTCTTGTATTTTGTGCGCTGGTCGTGTTTCAGGCCGATGATCACGCACCTTTTGCCGCGCTCGGGAAGCCAATTTACGGCAACTTGGCTCTGAGCGGTCTAAGGTATTTGCGATCTCATCAAAGCCTAAATCAAAAACGTCATGTAATAAAAAGGCGGCGCGTTCGGCGGGGGAGAGCTTTTCTAGCGTTAGGATGAGCGCAAAAGAAACATCGTCGGCAATTTCTTTGGCGTGATCAGGTCGCATTTTATCACCCAGATTATTTTGTTCGAGCAACGGTTCGGGCAACCACGCGCCGATATATGTTTCTCTTTTGCGCTTTGTGGCGCGCAGTTGATCAAGACAAAGGCGGGTCACAATGGTGGAAAGAAAACTGGGCGGGCTATCAATTACTGTTTGATCGATATTGTGCCAACGCACCCACGCATCTTGAATGATATCTTCAGCCTCGGTGACAGATCCAAGCATTCGATAAGCGAGCCCCATGAGGCGAGGACGTTGTTTTTCAAAAATGTCGGTCATTTGCCGCGTCCTCTTTTCATTCATATCTACCAATATAGACGTATCAGGGCAGTAAAAAGTGACATGTCTGGTCACAAATTATGCCTTTCAACGAAAAATCAACGGCAGTCGCAGCTGGGTTTTCTACTTTTGTGGGGCGGGTTTATACCGCCTTGAAACGGGCGAAAAACATCTCAAATGTTGCAACTTGAAAGATCTAGATTCCAATATTTGAATTGCGATAGATCATTGCATCCACCGATATATGGGATAATTTAAGTTTACCTTGAGGGGGGGATCAATGAGCGAACAAAGCAAAACAGCCTATCAGCCGCCGAAACTACCGGCCGTAAAATCAATTACATTTGACCATGTGCGCGCGGCGCTACTGGCTGGGTGGCAGGATTTTTTAAAGGCGCCGATCTATGGGTTGGTGTTTGGCGGATTTTATGTCGTCGGGGGCTTGCTGATTTGGGCCGGATTGATGCTGTACAATATGCCATGGATGATCATTCCGGTGGCGATTGGGTTTCCCTTGGTTGGCCCCTTTGTGGCGGTCGGGCTTTATGAGGTTAGCCGTCGTTTGCTGGATGGCAAACCGCTCATATGGCGTGAAATTTTTCTGCTGATATTGGGCCAGCGGGAACGTCAACTTGGCTGGATGGCATTTGTGGTGCTGTTTATCTTCTGGGTATGGATATATCAAATTAGACTGCTGCTGGCGCTGTTCTTAGGCTTTAAGAGCTTTTCTTCCATTGGCGAATTTGTCAGCGTGATCACCACAACGCCCGAAGGGATCGGGTTTTTGATTGTGGGCACTTTGGTTGGTGCGGGTATTGCGTTTGTTCTTTATGCCTCTACCGTCGTGGCTATGCCCTTGCTAATGGACAGGGACATCGACTTTGTGTCGGCGATTATTGTCAGCTTTAAATCTGTCTTGAGCAATCTGGTGCCAATGCTTGGATTTGCCCTGATTGTTGGGGTCTTGACGACCATCGCCATGGTGCCAGCCTTTTTGGGGCTTTTGATTGTGCTGCCGGTTTTAGGGCATGCCACTTGGCACCTTTATGGTCAGGTGGTTGAAACCAGCACATAGCTCAGGTTCAATTATTGTGCCAGTTCGGGGTGTTCGTAGGCTTCGGGATAGGTCATGGGAAAAGAGGGGCCCAACGGGACCACATTGTTCCATGATCGGCCAAAATATCCTTGGCGGCAATGTATCAGCGAACCACTTGATGCCACGCCGGGCAATGCAAAGACCCGACATAGCCAGCGCCAAAGATGCGGGTAGTTTAAAATTTTCGCGCCATTTAACTTCATGCGCAAATAATAGACCGGGTCGTGCCGGTAAAGGGTTGGGAAAAGGCGTAAATCGGCTTCTGTAAAATGCTCACCTGTTAAAAACGGACGATCATCTTTTGCGAGGCGGTTTTCCAACATATTAAGGGCGTTGAAGTAGTTTTCATACGCGGTGGCGTAGATGGTTTGGTCGGACGAAAACCCGGCTTTATATGCGCCATTATTGATGTTCACATAGATGAAATGATTGAGCTCATCAATTTCATCCCGTACGGCCGCGTTGCCTTGACCTTCCGGATAGAGGTCAGGCCGCTCTGCATCTGAAAAAGAACTGCCAAGTTGTTTGGCCTGCTTGTTGAGCATGCGCACGATCTCGGCGCTTTCATTCGTTACAATTTGCTTTTGCTTTTTATCATAAAGAATGGGCACCGAAGCTTCGCTTGAGCCTTCGGCTTGATAGATTTGTGTGGCCAATCGGAACTGATTTCCGGTGGCAGTTTCAAATGTACATTCAGCCAATGTGTCGCCACTCAGCGTTGCGATGCGCGTTGGGTTAAACTCCCAACGCCCAGCCTCAACAGGGTCATCTTCAGTTGTGCGATTGGGGAAGGCAACATCCATGGTGACGGTTTCAGAAAGGCCCAAAACACTTCTCGCCATCGTTACACGGTGGCACCAAGGGCAATTGAGGGCGACAAAAAGATGATACCGATCGGGCGCTGCAGGAAACTCATCCGCTTCGCCAAGTATGCTGCGAAACGCGCTAACACCGCGAACGAATTCTCCCTTTTTCCGGCGTGCCGCCGCATCGGTTTGAGATTCTTCGGTTGAGGTATCGGTGCGATCAGTTGGGGACATTTGGGTGCTCGTATTGTTCATATTCAATAAAACGGGCCGTGACTTGGTTTAAGTCACGACCCATCTCAATATTCTAAAAAGGCATAAGCCTTGTGGCATGCAGATGAGAGCTGCATTTTGCCCCGAAAGGAGTTGATTTAGCGGTGCGTTGGCTCCGCTTGCATCACCCCAATTCCAAAGCCCAAACCTTTTTGTGAATAATGATTAGACATCGGATCACCTCCTCTCAGCTGTTAATGTTGCCCTCAGATTGATCGCGAAATAGGAATTCGTCAAGAAAAACTTAGTTGATTGTATATTACAACTATTGTATATTGCAGCTATTATGATGGATTTTGAAGACATATCGTTGCACTGGATTAACCGTTTGGGGTTTCTTATCCGGCGTGAATTGGCCGATCGATTTAAGGCCAATGGTCACAATATTGGGGCTGAAGAATGGGCAGTTCTGTTGCACCTATGGCGTCAGGATGGTCTTGCCCCCAGTGATATTGCAGATGCGACCATTAAAGACCGCAC
Source organism: Maritalea sp. (assembly GCF_051251695.1). Classification (NCBI taxonomy): domain Bacteria; kingdom Pseudomonadati; phylum Pseudomonadota; class Alphaproteobacteria; order Hyphomicrobiales; family Devosiaceae; genus Maritalea; species Maritalea sp. Next base: position 5,194 of record NZ_JBPOEU010000017.1, read on the forward strand.
CACCATCACCAGGTTCATCGATGGTATGGAAAAAAAGGGTCTGGTCACCCGAAAAGCGGACCCTAAGGATCGGAGGCGGTTTCAAATTGTTTTGACCGAGCAGGGGCGTGATCTTGAGGCGCAACTGGTGCCGATTGCAAAAGAGCTTATTGGCCAAGCTCATGCAGGGTTGAACCAAGATGAGCAAAAAACATTGGTATCTTTGTTGCGCAAAATGACAGGCAATTTAACCGGATAGGAGCGAAAAATGACTGAGTATAATTATGCTGAATTTTCAACAGGCGACTATAATTTGACCACCTTTCATGGGCCGCAATTGGGCACGAAGGCACCAAATTTCACGCTGCAAGACGTTGGTGGCGAAGAAGTTGATTTACTTGGTTTTGATGGGCAGTTCTTGGTGCTGGAAATTGGCTCTATCACATGTCCTCTTTTCCAAGGGCGACGGGGTGGCATGACCGATTTGGTCAAGAAATATCCCAATATTGATTTTGCGGTTTTGTATGTGCGTGAAGCGCATCCGGGCAAAAGTATCGGCGCTCACGACAATTTTGATCAAAAGAAAGCATGTGCCACCCGTCTGGCTGCAGACGGTGAAGGCCGTCGCATTCTGGTGGATGATTTTGAAGGCACTGCGCACAGTGCCTATGGGTCATATCCAAATGCGGTTTTTATCATCAATAAAAACGGCTGTGTATTGTTCCGGGCTGATTGGAACAACCCGGGCGCAACAGCAAAAGCGTTGAAAAACTTGCTCAATGGCAAACCGGCGAATGTGAAGAGCTACTTTAAACCAGCACGTCCCGATATTGTTGTTAAAACAATGAAGGATAGCGGCAAAGGATCGCTCGCGGATTTCCTGAAGGGATTGCCCATATTGATCTGGAAGAACCTCATCCGGCGCAATTTTTTATTGCTGTTCAATCGCGAACCCAAAGTGATGCCAAACGCTGATTGCTAATTTATGGCAAATGGCCCCCGGCAGCTTTCATGATCCTGAGAAAGCTGCAGCCGCACCTCAGGCGATGTCATATCATAGGACAAAAGCGCTTCTGCCAAGTCTAACTTTTGGGTGAATTTGGCGGCGGTAAAAATATCATTTTGTGCGAGAGCCAATTGGCCATCAGCATAGATGTTGAACGAAAATCCAAAATGATGCTTGAACACATAGGCAGAAAAGGCTTGAGCAAATTGTTCTTTTGGTGAGCAGATATCGTATGCTCGGGTAAAACCGCTATCCTTGTCCAAATCAATGGAAATTTTTGCTTGCGATTTGCTTTCTAAAAAGCTGCAATTATTGGATGGCGCAATTGTGCTGTTGGCCGCTTGATCAGTTTTTGTGCAATGTTGAGGCCCATTTTGTAAATATATTTGCTCAATATGGTGGGCGATTTCGTGGGCATAGGCGACAGCAAATCCGGGATCAAAAACCAGGTCTGGTTCTTTAGATTGTTGAAACTCAATCCAGAGTTCACGCCGGTCAGCATATTTAACAAAAAGATCTTTGAATTTGTAACCCGCATGGGCCCATAAAACCCTGTCGGCAAAAAGGAATTCTCGGTTTTTCAACATGCTCCAAGCAATGCTCATTTGGCCATCTTCATAAAAAAGGCCACCCGGCGCCTGATCGAGATAGTGAACGAAATTGATCCGCTCAAGGGAACATGTTGCTTGTTTGACAAGCGGCGGCGAATTCAGAAAAACACGGATGAATTCGAGGTCTGCGTTGGGAAAGTCAGGGTCTGACTTTTGGCATTCCCCGTCCCGATCTGGACGGTCTTGAAAACAAACATAGTCTTGGATCGGTTTAGCGCACTCAATCTCAAACTGCGAACGTAACACCACATATTCGTGAAAAACGGGAACCGTTGCGATGAGCGAAACGAGGAAGAATGTGCCGACAAAAAGTGGATAAAAGCGCATGTTGGAGCTTCAATAAGTTTTAAATTTCATAAAGCTTACCCGCCATCGGCATAACTGACCAGTAAAATACATCTCAACGAATGCAAAGGAAAGTCGGCTAGCGGTTGGAGGAGCTACCAATCGTTTATTGGACCATCATGAATTTGCCTTAAGCCTTTATGTCGTCAGGATCTTTTTCTGTCTGTTGAGCAATCAAAGCTGTTTTAGAAACGTCGAGCGCGTCTGGCTTGGGTTCGCTATTATTGACCGGCGCTTCCCGGCTGGTCGTTGACTTACTCACCGCACGTTGGGGCATTTTCCACTCGAAACTGTCCAACTTGCCGCTTAGCGGCGATGTTGGTTCCCATTCGTCAGAACTGATCCCGTCGCCTATCCAGCTATTATCTGGGTGGGCTGTAATTGCCCGGCCAAGCCAAGCGCGTGCTTTGCCTTGATCGCCGGTTTGACCCTGCTCGATTTGAGCCATCAATGTACAAACCGATTGTGTGGGGTCTTTGTCGACGAAGGGTTGCAGTGCGGCGCGGGCTAAATCCCATTCATGGGCTTCTACTGCGGCGGTTGCGAGAACAACTTGTGCGTCCAGATCGGTGCTGACTTCTGAGACTAAGCTTTTGGTGCGCTTAAGCCGTTCAACCGCAGACGCGCCGGGTTGGGCGTTTGCATAAAGCAAAGCAATATGTGGGTGCGGGTTGGCCCGCCAAACGCGGCGTAATAGGCCAGACGCTTTACGCACTTCGCCACGATTGATGTAAATACGCGCAGCGATTAGTGCGGCAGGCACAAATTCGGGGATGCGTTTGAGCGCTTCCGTCGCGAATTGGATCGCTTTATCCGGGTCGCTGTCTTCGGTCTGTTTGGCGATTGCGGTGCGCAACACGCCATCCATCCGTTTTGTTTTGGCCTTATCTGCCCGAGAAGTGGGCATATTGGCAAGATGTTCAAGCGCTTCTTCAAACCGGTCGTTTTTGGTCAAATCATCGAAAACGGCCTGACTGGCCCATTCAAGTTTTGGGGCAAGGGTGACGGCCTTTTGCGCAAATTTTAGGGCGGCATCGGTGCGGTTTTGGCGGGTGGCTTGTTCATAAAGCCCGGAAAGTGCGGCAATAGCGGTATCTGGGTTGGCGATCATTTCGCGATATTGTTCGCGCGCATCACTCCAATTACCCAGATCAACACTGGCTTGGGCTTCTAGCAACTGCGCGGCGCTGTTGCCACCAAGTTTTACACGAGCTTCACGGGCCAATTGTTTCGCCCGAGCTGGATCGCCAGTTTGTAGGGCGATAATGGCGTTTGAGAGCGCATCAACACCCCGGTTTTGCTTTCGTTTGGCCGCGACGCGGGAAAAGAGCGCAGGGATGCCAAAAATCCGGCGCAAAATTGCCCAGACGAAAATGGTCACCAGCACAAGCACAACGAGGCCGAAAATGGTAAGGCCAAGGCCGGGTTGCATCTGATAGCCAAAAGCTTCAATCGTTACGTTGCCCGGCAGGCTAATAATCCAACTTGCGCCAAGCGCGATGGCTAAAGAAATTGCAACAACGAGCAGCATGCGGATCATTGATTTGTTCCTTGAGGTGAAGTTGCCAATTCTAGCGCCATGCGCTGTGCCTCAGAGAATAACTGATGGGCGCTGAATGTTGCGTTAAGCTTTTCCCCAAAATCACCAGCGAGGGCTTTCATGTTCTGTGGCAGTTGCTCGAACGTAGACTTGGCGGCTGAAAGGTCTTCTGCCTCAAGCGCTGCTTCGATGCGGGCGACTAAAGCTAACGGGTTATCCCCTGATTGATCAAGCGGACGTAAGCCAATTGCAGATTTTGCTTGGGCGGCCAACTTGTCATACCATGCTGCATCAGCAGGCAGGTCGGCGCTGTCTTTAACGAATAATGGGATCTGTTGAGCAAATGTCGCGCTTAGCTCACTTAAGGTGCTGACGCCGGTCGCCGCGTTTGACAGCGCTTGTTCTGATGGTTCCAAATCAGGCAAAATCTCAATCGCGCCTGAAAGATAACTAGCATAAGGGGTTCCAGAATGTATGGCGCTGTCCCACGCATTTAGAATAAGGGGCAAATTGGCTGTCGCAGGTTGCTCAATAATTGCGGGTTCTTCTTCAACCTTGGCCGACAGTGTGGCGAGAGATTGGACTAAGGTTTCAGTCTCAGATTTTAGCGCTTTGATGGCGTCCGAATTTACGTTTTGTCCCCGCGCGATCGAAGCGATTTGGGCGATCGTTTGTTCAAGTCGTTCGTTTTGCAGCAATCCTTGTTCAACGGCGGTTGAATTGTCCGGAGACAGTTCAATGATTGAGGATTTCAGCGCGGCAAGTTCAGTTTTCAAGTTTTCCAAATCGGGCGAAATGTCGATTGAAGCACTATTGTCGTTTAGGCCTGCAATCGTGGTTTCAAGCGCCAATAGCTGATCGTCTAGTTCAGCTTGGGCCGCGGTGAAATCTTCAAATTGTTCTGCGCTTACCAGACCATCAAGATCTTGTTTTTGTGCAAACTTTGAAGTGTCGATAGCGGGCGCGTTCTCCAAATCGAAAATGCGCTTTTGCAATGTTTCCACGGCGGCTGAAAGTTCAGAGCGGGAGGCTGATTTTTCAAACGGCACGATATTGTTGTAGGCCATGAAGCCGATGGTTCCGGCACCCAATGTTGCGCCCAATAATGTGGCGATGACAATGGTGCCAATGTTTGAGCTTCGCTTTGCTTCAACTTTTGAAGTTGAAGAGGCGGAGCGCGGAGGTGATGTTGGTTTTGATGCGCTGGATGGTTTTGGCGACGAAGGGTTTGCGCCAACAGATGCAGATGCTGGTGCAACTGGCTTAGCGCCAGGTTTTACCGTTGGCTTTTCAGCAGGCTTTGCATCAATAATTGGAGGCTTTACGGGCCCTTTTTTGTCATCGTCAGCCATAGATCTAATTCCTTGTGCCGCCAAAACGGGAACATACTTGATTTAAGCTTTGTTATGCCGATTTGCTAGCAGACAGTTTATCAATTTGCGCAAAAAGTGCATTTTGGTTGGGTTCGTCTGCAACCACCCCATTTTGTGCCCCAGATGTTTTAAGATTATGCCAAATTGATGGCGATAAGCAGATAAATGTAAAGTCGGAAATTTTAAGGTCATTTTGCGTGCATAGATGGACAAAGTGTTGGGCCGCGCGTTGCGAATAAAGCAGTATCGCATCAATTTTGTTGGCTTTTAGTTTGTTGATCACTGGATTTGGCAAAGTTTTTGTTGGCATCATCTCGTAAACCGGGGCCAATTCCAACGCGACTTCAGTGTCGCGAAATGCATCCTCGATATCGGATTTTCGATCAATGGCGCACGGATAGAAATAGGGGCCAACCAAGCTCATTTTCTTGATCGTTGCGATCAAATCCTGCGCGTTGCCTTTGGCGTTTATGACATTGTGAAAACCGTTATTTTCCGCGACTTGCGCAGTTGTGTCGCCAACTGTGAAGCAGGGCAGCAATTGATGGCCGATTTCTAAGTCTGCTGATAGCACTGCTTTAACGGCATTGGCGGAGGTGAATATTGTCGCCACGATGTGGCGAGGGGACGGCAAATCAAAAGGTAATATTCGTTTGGAAAAAAGCGGCGCGGCCATTGGTGTGTGTCCCAACCCTAATAGGCTTGCGACGGTTTTTTGGCCGTCGGGGAAGGGTCTTGTCACCAATAGGGTTTTGCCGCTCATTATCTCACCTCGAAACTTTCAAAGAACTGCTCGCCTGCTTGTTTTCGCAAAATTTGTGACAGATGCTGACCTATTTGTTCGCAATCTGCAACATGGCCGGTGACTTCGCCTTCAAATGCGGCCTGGCCATCAAGGGATAATACCTGCCCGCTGAGCTTTAAGTCATTGCCATTGATTTCAGTAAACGCGCCAATTGGCGTGCGGCAAGAGCCGTCTAGTCCATGTAAATAGTGGCGCTCGGCTACAAGGGAAGCAGCGGTTGGCGCATGATTGAGTGGGGCGATAAGTTCGCGGGTGCGTTCGTCATTTTCTCGCGCTTCAATGCCGATGGCCCCTTGGGCGGGGGCGGGCATCAAAATGTTGGGGTCGATTAATTGCTTTGCAACGTGGGATTGGTCCAGTCTTAATAATCCTGCATATGCCAACAAGGTTGCATCAGCGACATTGTTTTCCAGCTTTGCCATGCGGGTTTGCACGTTGCCGCGAAATTCAACAATTTTAAGGTCTGGGCGCAGGCGGCGCATTTGTGCCGCGCGTCGGAGCGAAGACGTGCCGAATTGCGCACCCTGGGGAAGTTCTTCAACAGATCGATGGTGAAGTGAAACAAAGGCGTCTCGGATGTCTTCGCGTTCCAAAAAGGCGTAAAGCCCTAAGCCTTTGGGTAATTGGGTGGCGACGTCTTTTGACGAATGCACGCCGATGTCTACACGTCCCTCAAGTAGCGCAATTTCTATTTCCTTGGTGAACAAGCCTTTGCCGCCTACTTCGGACAATGGCCGGTCTTGAATGATGTCGCCTGAGGTTTTGATCACTTCAATATGAATGTCTTCAACAGGTACATTGTGGAATGTTGCGAGCCTAGAGCGCACCAATTTGGCTTGGTACAATGCCAACAACGAACCACGGGTTCCGATGCGCAAAAATGATTGTTTTTGTTGATTTGTTTGCAATGGGCTTTCCACTTGATGTAGGCAATAGCAACTTTTCACTATTGGGCTTATCTAATCACAACCTATGTCGCAAGCACACACAATGATTAATGGCACAACGATTGTTGGTACAACGATTTTGGGCATTGAAACCAGCTGCGATGAAACCGCAGCTTCCATTGTTGTGCGCCATCAAGATGGGCGCGGACAAATCATATCTAACGTTGTGCGTACGCAGCTTGATGAACATAAAGCATTTGGTGGTGTGGTACCTGAAATTGCCGCGCGTTCCCATGTGCAATGGCTGGATCACATCGTCGCACAGGCGCTGGAAGAAGCAAATATTGGATATGCTGATTTGGATGGGGTTGCCGCAACCGCCGGTCCGGGACTGATTGGCGGGGTGTTGGTTGGTTTGACCACGGCGAAAGCGATTGCCAAGGCGGCTGGAAAACCTCTGATCGCAGTCAATCATCTTGAGGGGCACGCGCTGACGGCCCGATTGACCGACAATATTGCCTTTCCTTTTTTGCTGCTGCTGGTTTCGGGTGGGCACAGTCAATTTGTTTTGGTGCGCGGTGTTGGTGACTATGAGCGCTGGGGCACGACTATTGACGATGCGCTGGGCGAGGCGTTTGATAAGGTCGCTAAAATGCTCAATTTGGGTTTCCCCGGTGGGCCGAAGGTTGAAGAATGGGCGCTGAAAGGCGATGCGACGCGGTTTAAGTTTCCGCGACCTTTGCTCAGAGAAAAGCGGCTCGATTTTTCATTTTCAGGTTTAAAAACGGCGGTGCGTTTGGCGGCGGAAGCGGCGGCACCTTTGTCGGATCAGGATGTGGCGGATATTTGCGCAAGCTTTCAGGCGACCATTGTGGCGGTGCTTGAAAAACGTTGTGACCAAGCGCTGGAGCGATTTGCAACTGAATTGCCCAACACGCCAATTCGCTTGGTGGTCGCTGGCGGGGTAGCAGCAAACAAGCAAATTGGCGCTGCACTGCAACATGTGGCAGAAAATAATGATGCTGAATTGATTGTGCCACCGCTAAATCTATGTACCGATAATGGCGCGATGATTGCTTGGGCGGGAGCTGAACGGCTTGTGCTTGGGCAAGTGAACAGTTCAAACTTTGCGGCGCGGCCACGATGGCCGCTGGATTCTGAGGACATGAAGATGGACTATATTCATGACTGAAGCTGAACAAATATTCGTTGTTGGTGCCGGGGCTTGGGGCGTTGCACTGGCCCATGCCACGGCTTTGAGCGGTTCCGATGTATGCCTTTGTGGTCGAGATCAAACTGTCGTTGATATGATCAACCAGCACCACACCAACCCACAATATCCTGCCGTCGCTAAGGTCGATAACAAAGTCTCGGCCCAAGTTGGCTATGAAGGCATTGCGGCTGCAAAAACCATCTTGGTGGTGGTGCCGGCCCAAGCCACGCGGCAAGCGCTTTTGGATATTGGCGTTAAAAACCTAGCGGGTAAAAATCTTGTTCTATGCGCTAAGGGGTTGGAGCAAGGCACGTTAAAACGGCAAAGTGAAATTGTGCGTGAAATCACGCCTGACGCTGTGGCTTACGCGCTTTCGGGGCCAAGCTTTGCCATCGATGTGGCGCAGTCTAAACCAACGGCGGTTACTCTTGCCGGGCCAGATATCGAACAAGCCCGTGCGATTGTGGACGTGTTGGCCGGACCAACATTTCGTCCCTATTCCAGCGACGATTTAGTTGGCGTTGAATTGGCGGGTGCATTGAAGAACATTTACGCGCTTGGTGCAGGTGCGGTTGAAGGTGCAGGACTAGGCTTTTCGGCCCGGTCGTCACTGATTGCCCGGGGTTTTGCTGAAATGGGGCGACTTGTTGAGGCGCTTGGTGGATCACCCGCCACGTTAAACGGGTTGGCCGGATTGGGCGATCTCACCATGAGTTGCACAGCGCGGGAAAGCCGCAATTACGAGTTTGGGTTTCGCTTGGGTGCAGGTGAAAGCGTACAAGAAATTTTGGATAGTGGCGCAAAACTCGCTGAAGGTGTTTTTTCAGCGCCGGTTGGGTTTAAGCTTGCCCAGCAAAACAGTGTTGATGTGCCGATCGTTGGCGCGGTAAATGCATTGCTTGTTGGTAAAGTGACGATTGATGTGTTGGTGGCCAATTTAATGGCCCGACCATTGCGTTCTGAATAGAGTTTTGCCGCTGAATTGGGTACAATTGATTGTCATTCGCCCTTGTACATTTGAGCGTGAACTGGAATATTCTGGCGACAGTTAATTCACACCAAAGAGGCACCAGCTTGTATTTTGTTATTTCAGGGCGCGATCAGCCCGACGCATTGGAAAAGCGCAAAGCAACGCGCGCGGCGCATTTGTCCTATTGGGGCGATTTGGGCGCGGATTTTAAGCTTGCAGGGCCGTATCTAGACGAAGATGGCAATCCTTCTGGTAGCCTGATTATCATCAAGGCACCGACTTTGTTGGCTGCCCGCACTTATGCGGAAGCTGACCCGTATGTCACCCAGGGTGTGTTTGAATCTGTTGGGGTAACTCAATGGATGTGGGCGGTAAATGCGCCAGCGGAGGACACTGAATAATGGCATATTGGCTATTTAAGAGCGAACCAAATAAATGGGGCTGGGACGATCAGGTCAAAAAGGGTGCGCCCGAAGAATGGGATGGCGTTCGCAACTATCAAGCGCGTAACAATATGCGTGAAATGAAGGTTGGCGATCTTGGTTTTTTCTATCATTCAATTGATGAAAAGCGGATTGTTGGCATTGTACGGGTCGCAGTTGAGGCGCATCCGGATAGCACCATTGATGATGCGCGTTGGGAATGCGTTGATATTGAAGCGGTTAAACCGCTTGAAACGCCGGTGACGCTTGAAGACGTAAAAGCGCATCCGGTGCTCTCAGAAATGGTGCTGGCAAACAATTCGCGGCTTTCCGTTCAGCCGCTTTCTGAAAAGGAATGGCAGATTATTTGCAAGTTGGGCGGCGTTTCAGCATAATTGGCTCTTGATCACTTTGCGTGATTGAGCAATTTGCAAACGCATGAGGGAGATTTGGGGACATGAACCACTTTGCAGATATTAACTGGCTTGCGGTGGTGCTGGCGGCAGTGGCCAGTATGGCATTGGGGATGGGCTGGTACACAATACTGGGCAATCAATGGATGCGGGCTTTGGGTAAAACCAAAGAACAAATAATGCCAGAGGGCAAAGGCTCGCCAATGCCGTTTGTCGTGGCTGGAATTTGTCAGGTTGTGATGGCCTATTTTGTGTTGCTACTCACCCGGGCGATCATGGCGACAAGCGCAACCGACGTGCAAATGTTGGACGCTGTGATCGTTGCTGCGCATATGTGGGTGGGTTTCATCATGACGGGCATGATTTTGAACCACACTTATCAGGGGCAAAAGCTATCTCTCACCATTATTGACGGGGGATATTTGCTCGGGGTGATGATTATTCAAGGCGTTGTTATCGGCCTGTTGGCATAAGTTCGATTTGAGTTGCGCCGAATATTGCAAATTTATTTGCGTTTTGTTCTGAACTATTCGGCGTCACTTTTCGTGTTGATCTGGATCAATTTCCCTGCGGTCTTTTGCGCGTTAATTATCCAAATTTATATATATTTTATAATACCTTAGCGTAAATATCCGACAATATATTTGGCGGCGATATCTCTTGTCTTGTTTTCAGTGTTTGTTAAGTGATGCGTCCCATACTTAATTGAAAAATACTGGCCATGATCCGGCAAATTATATTTTGGACATTGTGAGGCACTAAATGTTTACCCCCGAGGGAAACTGTAGAACGTTCGACAAAGACCGCATTGTCGTTTCAAAAACCAATGTAAAAGGGCGTATCACCTACGCAAACAAAGAGTTTTTGGAGTTGGCCGAGTTTACCGAAGATGAGGTGATCGGCCAGCCACATAGCATGATCCGCAGCAGCGCAATGCCGCGATGTGTATTTAAGCTCTTGTGGGACAGATTGGAACAAAAGCGCGAGGTTTTCGCCTATGTGGTCAATAAGTCAAAATTCAATGACCATTATTGGGTTTTCGCCCATGTCACACCAAGCATGAATGCTGCTGGCGAGGTGACCTCTTATCATTCTAATCGTCGCGTTGCTTCCCCTGAAGCGCAGGCACAAATTTCTGAGCTATATGGGAAATTGCTCGAGATCGAGCGCTCATCGGATAGCCGAAAAGTAGGCTTAGAGAATTCAACCGCAGCCCTTCATGAAATGCTGAATGAGAAAGGAATGGACTATGATGAATTCATATTCACTCTCTAGGTTCGGCATCGCCATTTCGCTCGTTTTGATTTCAACAATTGCATTTGGTGCTTTTGCTTTTTTTGATGCGCCCGGTTGGTTGCTCTTGGCGGCGGGCTGTCTTTGTGTGTTTGGTCTGATTTATGCTGGCATGCAATTTTATGCATTGCGAAACTTTGTTAGGGAATTGCGTGATGTGTCGCGCCAGCTTGTGCGCGGAGATTTTGATTTCCGATTGCATATGCCAAAAGCAAGTGGCGAGTGCGCTGAGGTGCGCGATAGTTTTAATGATCTTGTTGACGTGTCGGATGCATTTGTCCGTGAAAGTTACCTCGCGATGCAGGCAGCGAGCGAGGGGCGGTATTACCGGAAAATTCGGCCTGAAGGACTATTGGGTGCCTATCAACACGCGACGCAGGGTGTGAATGCTGGGATCGATAAGATGGCAGCGTTTGATGCGATGCTAAGCGAATTAAGAAGTTCAATTGGATTTGTTGTGGAACGCGGCATTGAGGGCGATTTGAACCACCGGGTGGATGCCAATTTTGCGGATGACGGGTTAAATGAGCTCGCCGAAATGATCAACCGTCTGATGATCACCATAGATTTGGGGATTTCTGAAACCGGCCGTGTACTAGCAGATTTGGCTGAAGCCAATTTGACCACTCGGGTTGACGGGGACTTTCATGGGGCATTTGGTAAATTGCGGGATGACACCAATGATGTGGCTGAGCGGCTATCATCCATAATGTTTGGCTTACGCAATACATCTGGTTCGTTGAAGTCGGCAACCGGCGAAATACTATCCGGCTCTGATGATTTAGCCCAGCGCACCATGCATCAGGCGGCGACATTGGAGCATACATCTGCCGCCATGTCTGAGATGGCGGAAACAGTGCAAGAGAGTTCTGAGCAAGCAAGGGCGGGGCGAGAACAAGCTATTTCCACTAAAGCCATGGTGGAAGAAAGTGGACAAGCCATGCAATGCGCCAATGTGGCGATGGAGCGCATAAGCGAAAGTTCGCAACATATTTCAAAAGTAATTGAAATGATTGATGGTATTGCTTTTCAAACGAACCTTTTGGCGCTCAATGCCTCGGTGGAGGCGGCGCGTGCTGGCGAAGCGGGGAAAGGTTTTGCGGTTGTCGCGGTTGAAGTGCGACGGTTGGCGCAATCAACAGCCCAGGCGTCAAAAGAAGTGAAAGATCTCATTCAAAAAAGTGCGGGTGAAGTCGAGCAAGGTTCAGAACTTGTGGCTAAAGCTGGCGAACAGTTGGAAACTATCGTTGATGCTGTTGGCAGTCTTTCCCATATGATGTCTGAAATAGCTGATGTAAGTCGGACGCAATCCGAGAAAATTGAAGTGTTAAACAGTTCGGTTCGGCAAATGGATGAAACCACACAGCACAATGCTGCGCTTGTTGAAGAAACCAACGCCGCGATTGAACAGACTGAGAGCCGTGCGAGCGAACTGGATAAATTGGTCGGAAGTTTCCAACTTGGAAATGAAGAAGATGAGCATGTTCAGATCGACGTTGAAAATGGCATGGTGCCTGATCGTTTGGCTAAAGCGAGTTAGCCTGGCCGATCAGTTCAAACCTAGAAATCGCTAGCGATGCCTTTATTTTCCCAGTCGCCATAACGGGCTGGGTCAGGCCCTTCTTTGCCGTTGACTTCGCGGGGGGCTAATTTGGTAATGGCGTCGATTTTTTCGCGTCTAGCTTTTGCTTCTTCAAGTGCGCGTTTCGCGATTTCGGGGTCAGGTTTTTTGGCGTTGATGTCCGATTTGGCCATGTTTTTGTCGCCTTCCATTGTCAATAAGCATTTCGCGTCACCTTGTAAGGGCCGTAATTGGCTACCATCTTTAGGGGCGAAATGACAATTGGGAGTTTGCATGTTCAATGCAATCAGGACAACATTTTTGCTTGCGGTGATGACCGGGCTGTTTATGGCCATCGGTTTTGTCGTTGCGGGCAGTTTTGGGATGTTCTTTGCGTTGGTCATCGCCATGGTGACCAACCTACTTGCCTATTGGAATTCGGATAAAGTTGTTCTGCGGCTGCAAAGGGCCCGGGAATTGGGACGTCGCGATAGTTCCGATCTTTTTGAAATGGTTGAGCAACTCACAATGAATGCGGGCATTCCAATGCCCAAATTATATGTGATTGAAAATGATCAACCCAACGCCTTTGCGACAGGTCGCAACCCAGAAAACGCGGCGGTTGCCGTTTCAACAGGGTTGTTGAACAATTTGGAATATGACGAAATTGGCGCGGTTGTTGCGCACGAATTGGCTCATATTCGGTCGCGTGACACCCTTATCATGACGATAACAGCAACGTTTGCCGGGGCCATTTCAATGCTCGCGCAATTCGGACTGTTTTTCGGGGCACGAAATTCGAACAACCCGGTTGGGCCAATTGGATCGATCTTTATGATCATTGTGGCGCCGCTGGCTGCGGTGATGGTTCAAATGGCGGTTAGCCGCACCCGAGAATATGAAGCAGATCGGGACGGGGCAGAAATATGTGGCGATCCGTTGGCCTTGGCCCGGGCATTGCGAAAAATTTCCGGCATGGCCAAAAAGTTTGAAAACCCGTTTGCCCGGCGCGCGCCAGGCATGGCGCACATGTTTATTATCAACCCATTGGCGGGGCGTGGGGCAGACAATTTGTTCTCTACTCACCCAAATGTTGACAATAGAATCGCGGCTTTGGTTGAACTTAGTAAGCAAATGCCGCAAAAGAACCCCAACAGTAAGCTTGAGCGCCGTGGTAGGCCAATTGCGGGGCGATCAAACATCAGCAGTTGGCGTATTCCAAATAGCCATCAGCCGAATAGTGACAATCAAAGTCAGCAAAAGGGCCCATGGAGCTAAAGTTAGTGAAATGGCGCTAATTCGATTTAGGACATTAAATGAGTAGATCTTCTCAGGCCACCGGGTTTGAAATTCGTCGGGCTGCGGCGCAGCGTTTGCAAACAGTGTTGACCGGTGCGCCTTTTGTGCCGTTTCCAGCCCGCGATATCGCTGATCCGCGCGATCGCGCACTTGCGAACAAGCTGGTGACCGTTAGTTTGCGCCGACATGGTCAAATCAGCCAGATATTGGCCTCTGTTTTGGAAAAAGGCATGCCCAAACGTGCTGGCCTTTTTGAAGCAGCGCTGCGTATTGGGGTGGCCCAGCTGATGTTTTTGCCCGATATGGGTGACCATTCAGCCATTAATCTGGCAGTGGAAGTAATCAAAAAAGACCGTCGGGCCGGACGGTTTGCCAAATTGGCCAATGCGGCTTTACGCAATGTTCAGCGTGGGTTCGCGGTTGATGATCTTGACCCTAAAGACTTGGTGCCAAGCTGGATTTATGCGCGTTGGTGTACCCATTATGGGGAAGACGCAGCGGCAAAGATGGTTCAATCGCTGCTTGTGCAAGCCCCGTTAGACCTAACCGCCAAAAATGCAGACGAGAAAAAAGACCTGTTTGACCAAATTGGTGCGGTGCATAGTTTGGGCGCAAGTTTTAGGGTTGGTGAACGCGAAGTGCCAGTTGAAGAACTGGCAGGTTATCAAGACGGTCATTGGTGGGTGCAAGACTTTGCGGCCACACTGCCCGTCTTTCTGAGCGACCCGCAAAAAGAACATTCAATCCTAGATATTTGTGCAGCACCGGGCGGAAAAACCGCTCAACTCGCGGCCAGTGGGGCACAAGTGACGGCGGTTGATCTTGATGGCAAACGGCTTGAGCGGGTGAAGGAAAACTTAGACCGGGTCGGCCTAACGGCAAAGTTGGTTGAAGCGGACGCGACGAACCTTTCAACAGAACGTCAATATGATCGGGTCATTCTTGATGCGCCTTGTAGTGCAACCGGCACGTTTCGACGTCATCCCGAGGTGATTTGGCACCGACGAGAAAAAGATATTGCCCAACGTGGTGAGCTGCAGGCGCAAATGTTGCAAAATGCGGCCCGTTTGGTGAAGCCGGGTGGACAGCTTGTTTTTTGCACTTGCTCGTTGGAGCCTGAAGAGGGCGAGCAACAAGCTAAATCGTTCCTTTCAAGCCATGCGGATTTTGATTTAAAGCCGATTGAGCGAGAAGAATTGGGCGGTTGGGCCGACGTTATTTTAAACGATGGGTTTTTGCGAACCTTGCCAGGTATGAAAATACCGAATAATGAAGGCGATCTTGACGGGTTCTTTGCGGCTCGTTTCACGCGAACAGAATAAATTGTTCGCAATCGGTAACTTAACGTGAAAACCGATTGCAAACGTGCTAATCTTCTTTGTTATTGTTGAGGGTAAATCTACGTGTCAGGCGGACCATTTTTGCGGCATACTTTAGGGGCCATTGCGGATTGGTTCGTTACTAGTCCGGCGTTTCGCTGGACATGGGCAGCGCCTGAAAAAGGTAATGTTAAGCGTAAGCTTTTAGAGATACGGCCTGCGGACGGGCATTCGGTCGACGATATGATGATCGGTCAATATCTGCTTGCCCAACGGCTGGTCGATACCAGCGGAACGTCGCCGTTTGCTGTGGATTATGGCACGGACGAGTGGTTTGAAGAGCTGCACGGCTTTACGTGGCTGCGACATTTTTCAGCTGCCCATGATGAGGGATCAAAAAAGTTCGCGGGCACTTTGGCCATGGACTGGATATCTCGCTATGGCCAGTTTTCCAAAAAGATTTGGGACAATAAGATCACTGCTTTGCGCGTTTTGAATTGGGCGAAGCATTTTGACGTGCTTAATTTTGGCCTTAATGACCCGCGTCGCGCGGTTGTGGAACGCAGTTTTTTTGAACAGGTGCAAAGTTTACGCATTCGGATAAATTTTGAAGCGGATCCGGCGCGACGTTTGCTGATGCGTGTTGCCTTGCTTGGGGCGGCGATTGCTGTGGAACGGCCAAAAGAAGATGTGGCCAAACTTTTAGAACGCACCTTGCTTTCACTGAACCGACAAATCGATGCGAATGGCTTGCACAAGAGCCGGAGTGGGGAAGAACAGTTTTTGCTGTTGTTGGAAATGATCCCGGTACGCCATGCGATCACGCCCTTACTGCCCGACTTGGCCAAACAATTTGCGCAGGTTTTGGACCGAATGCATCAAAGCCTTTCGCTGCTTATGCACACGACCGGAGAATTGTCGTTTTTTAACGGTACACGTACGGTGCCGCATGAAATGTTATTGTCGGTTCAATCGCGGGCGACCGATAATTTGGATATTGAACGCGGGGCGATCAGTGGCGGTTACGCAGCTCTTTTGGGCCAAAATTCCAAATTGATTGCTGAAAGTGGTCAAGAACTTGGTGACGACTTTCGAAGTCGATTGTTCGCTGGGGCGGCCAGTTTTGAATATAGTTTTCGCAATGACTTGATTGTCACCAATTGTGGGCCTGGGCCTTCGTCGTTGGGCGAAGATGCAGATCTATTCCGATTGCCTGCGTCCCATTCGACTTTAGAAATTGAATATCAGGGCAAGTTTCCCATCAAATCTGAGCAATTGCTTGCGGGCCATATGAAGGCAAATCGCGACCGGGTGCCAAAGTTGAACCTTGAGGAGCGCACCGTAACGCTTAACAATGCTGGTTATGAAGCGATGACCGGACTTGTACACGAGCGAATTTTAAGCGTTTTAGCAAATGATGGCGACGCGCTTTTGGGCCAAGATATTATTCGGTGTGATCTCACCCACAAAAACGCGCCAGACCAGTTTTTGCTGCGGTTTCATTTGGGACCCGGGGTTGAAGCAGAACTGAATGACAGTTCAAACCAAATTGAATTGCGCCTTCGTTCCGGAGGAAAATGGGCGTTTATTTGGGAAGGCGCGAATGCAATTGTTGAGCCGAGTGCGCGCTATTCTGCTCATAAGGGGCTTCAACCAATTCAGCAGATTGTCTTGAGTGGTTCAATTCAGGCGGAGCAAGAAGTTGTTTGGACCTTTATGCCGCAAACTTAAGCGGTATTGGCCAATTGAGTCAGATTCGGGCGTTGGGTGGTTTCTTTTCGTAAAATATCATGCTAGCGAAGCAAACTTAGCGCCAAGCGCACTTGTTTAACCAACAGCAGATGAGTTTCTCAGTGACCATCAAACGTGCCCTCCTTTCCGTTTCAGATAAAACCGGCCTTGCGGATTTCGCTCGGCATCTTGCTGCCAGTGGGGTTGAGTTGATCTCAACCGGGGGCACTAAGAAAATGCTCGAAGACGAGAAAATTCCAGTCATCGACGTGGCCGAAGTTACTGGGTTCCCCGAAATTATGGATGGGCGCGTTAAAACGCTTCACCCTAAAATTCACGGGGGGCTGTTGGGGCGGCGCGATAGTGATAGCCATAAAAGCGCGATGCGCATTCACCAGATTTCGAATATCGATTTGTTGGTGTCTAATCTTTATCCCTTCGTTTCGACCGTAAAAAGCGGCGCTGACTACGATACGGTGATTGAAAATATTGATATTGGCGGCCCTGCCATGATCCGCGCTGCGGCGAAAAATCATGCTTCAGTTACGGTGATTGTTGATCCGGATGATTACGCAAAAGTTATTGATGAGCTTAATGAAAACGGCGAAATCGCACTGAAGTCACGCCAGCGGTTTGCGGCGAAAGCCTATGCGCGTACGGCGGCATATGATGCGGCGATTTCCAATTGGTTTGCTGAAACGCTGGAATTTGAAGAAATGCCCTATCGCAGCTTTTCCGGCAAACTTGATCAGGTGATGCGCTATGGCGAAAACCCACATCAATGGGCGGCGTTCTATAAAGATGGGTCAGAAAAAACTGGCGTGGCAACCGCCGAGCAACTTCAAGGCAAAGCGCTTTCCTATAACAATATCAATGATACCGACGCAGCGTTTGAATTGGTCAGCGAGTTTGACCCTGGCGAGCACGCTGCGGTTGCAATCATCAAGCACGCCAATCCGTGTGGGGTTGGTTTAGGCGAGACTTTGGCTGAGGCATACGAAAAAGCGTTGCGTTGTGATCCGGTATCGGCTTTTGGCGGCATTGTCGCGCTTAACCAGGAAATCGACGCAGATGTGGCGCAAAAGATCATCGAGGTTTTCACCGAAGTAATTATTGCACCAAGCGCGACACCTCAAGCTTTGGCGGTATTTGAAACCAAGAAAAATCTACGTCTTTTATTGACGGGTGGATTGAGCGACACCAAAGCGGATGGACTGACCGTTAAGTCAGTTTCTGGTGGCTTGCTTGTTCAGGGACGTGACAACAAAAGCGTCATGGACTGTGAGCTGAAAGTCGTAACTAAACGTCAGCCAACGGATCAAGAACTGATTGATCTAAAAGTGGCAGCAATTGTTGCAAAACACGTGAAATCCAACGCTGTCATTTACACAAAAGACGGCGCAACGGTTGGCATTGGTGCGGGGCAAATGAGCCGTGTTGATTCTTCACGCACGGCCTATCGCAAGTCCAAAGATGCGGCCAAGGCTATGAAGCAAAAGGGTGCCCTTACCGAAGGGTCCGTCGTTGCATCAGATGCATTCTTCCCATTTGCTGACGGTTTAATATCAGCGGTCAATGCGGGTGCAACTGCGGTTATTCAACCGGGCGGTTCAATTCGGGATGACGAGGTTATTGCCGCCGCGGATGAAGCTGGTATTGCGATGGTGTTCACAGGCATGCGACATTTCCGGCATTAATTTTCGCAGGTTTTTTCGCGCCGCCGTTGGTCGCTTTGCTCCCGACCCCGGCACCCCCGCTGATTGGTGTACTTCACCAATTCTGCGTAAGCGAGCGACAAGATGGACGAGTATCGCGGGGACCCCGGCCAATTTTTTGGCCGCGCCCGCGCAGGTACAACAAGTCGAGTAGGCCGGGTTAGTTCGTCATGAGATTTGTGGTGCACCACGTGAGCTATAACTTTGGTCGCAAACGGCGGCTTAAATGCGATTATTCAGCCCATTCAATAGGTTCATTGGCGCAATCGAAATCTTGCGCCATTGTGTCCGCAACATTTTGAGCGATTTGATTGGCGTTGGGGTATTCGGAAGCATTGATCCGGGCGACCTGGCAAGTCGCGCCTTGTTCTATTTTGGTCACAATCAAATATTGCTGCTTGCCGCCCATGCCATCTTCGGCGAAGTACCGCAAAATTGTGGCGATAGGCGTCAAACCACGCGCCCGATCAGATAATCGCCATTCCAGTGTTTCACCGATGGTGTTGAATGGGGAAAGGGTTTGCTCTGCAGCGCGTTCGTTGAGCGAATCTAGCCCATAGCTCACAAACATCCGTAAATCGCCTTCAGCGACCATTACAGGGTAGCCACGATAGCCTGGACACGCAAAAGTTGCGCCGAAATCATCAGCCTGAATGATGGAGCAGTCATTGTCTAGGTCGAGATCTGTGTAAACACTGCTATTGGCCTGCGCAAATGCGCCGGTTGAAAAAAGCGCCAAAAAAGTGAAATGAACTAAAACAGTTCCAAAAATGGATTTGCGCATGCCTGTTTTTCTCCCGAACCGGTCAATTTATCGCATCTGCGGCATTATGGCTTGCAATCATGGCGTCCGCTAGGCATTAGTGCTGGCGAATTTGAAAATTGTTCATCAAAGGGAGCAAATTGATGGATCTCAATGCAATTGGTGCTGGTAAAAACCCACCTGAGGAAATCAATGTTGTGATCGAAGTGCCGGTTGGCGGCGAGCCGATCAAATATGAATTTGATAAAGATAGCGGTGCGCTATTCGTTGATCGGTTCCTTCACACCCCAATGCGCTATCCGGGCAATTATGGTTTTGTGCCTAACACTCTATGTGGCGATGGCGACCCGCTGGATGTTGTTGTGATGAATTCACGTCCCATTATGCCCGGTGCTGTGATCAAATGCCGCCCAATTGGCGTTTTGATTATGGAAGATGATGGCGGTATGGACGAGAAGCTTCTTGCGCTGCCGATTTCGAAAATGACTAAATCATATGAGGGCATCAACGATATTTCAGATATGCCTGAGATCGAAGTGGCAAAAGTTGAACATTTCTTCACACACTATAAAGATCTTGAGCCAGGTAAATGGGCGAAAATTGAAGGCATCAAAGGTGTTGATGTCGCTAAACAGATCATTCTAGATTCAATCGCGTTGCACAATAAAAGTATGTAAGTTGAGTTTTAAAATCAGCAGGAAAGATCCGTGAATCACCTATTTGAAGATATTTCTCTGCTGATTTTTTTGTTCCTTATAGGCTCGCTTGCAATCAAGTTTTCCTATTATTTTGGTGGCTCGGTTTGGGTCAAAGAGTTTGGGTTCGGCGAGAACACCGAACAATACCACCTACTCGGGCTAACTAGCGCTGAGCAGGGTGAGTTTTTTAATCTTTGTATTCTTGTCTGCATGCTGTTCGTGTTACTGATTTTGACCCCGGATGCCAGCGTTTTTGGACTGCTTTCCATTCATCCACAGGTAAGCGTTGGGCTAATTGTTACACTATTTTTGGTCTCTATTTTATATGGCCGAATTGCTGTTCACTTGAAGCGTAATAGTGGCTTTGTGAAAGACATTTCGATCGACAGAGACAATATCAGAAAGCTTAGTGCCGGATATTTCCCCTATTCGATGTATTGCACTGTGATTTATTTGCTTGGCATTACTATATTTGGGATAACCGTTTATCAGATGACGATTGATTATGACAATTTTCAATCAAATGCACTTGCGGTTGAAACAATAAAAATGTCGCTTTCACCCGTTGACGAAGACATTTCCAACACTCTGCGCGGTTTTGAGGAATTGTTCGGCCGCTCCCGAATAGTTGTAGGTTATGTTGTTGATCAGGTTAACGCTGTTCTCATGTTGCTATTGAGCGTCTATTTGGCTTATGTAGCGATTTACCGGTCGCGGTTCCGCGAGGTTTTCGCCGAAAGTGCTTTGAGCACTTTGAGAATTGCTATTTTTGTGATGCTTGGGCTATGCATTGTTTATGGGTGCTATGTGTTTTTCTCCATGTATTTAGCGTTCGTGGATAGCCTACTATTATATTACGCCCGTTTTTCGAGTTCTCTGGCGATGGCCGACTGGACTGTTGTGCGTCGTTATCACGAAATCATTGCAGATCTGAGTGGGCAAAGAGGAATATTTGGCTTTTTGCTCGCGCTCTCAACTGATCGTGGAGGGTTAATTCTGCTTGTCCCTCTTTTACAGCTAATTGGACGTCCACAACCAGCTGCTGTTGAGAGGGCATAGTATGGCCAAAAAGATTTGGCGATATATAGCTTTATTGTTCTTCGTGATGATTGTTCTGGTCGTGATAATTGTTGGCGCGAATCGGCAGCCGGAGTTTTTAGGACAGTGGGTAGAACAACCCTCCACACAAATGGAAGATGCGAGAATGCTGCTTGGTGATCAACTGTCACTTTTATCTTGGAACATTGGTTATGGCGCGTTGGGCGAAGGTGCGGACTTTATCGCGGATGGAGGCACCAAACTGATTTCGAGTGAAAAATCAGTAGTGTTGGGAAATAATAAAGCAGTTGCCGCACTGTTGGCCCAGCAAGAATTTGATATATACTTGCTGCAAGAGGTTTCTGATGGGTCAATTCTGAATCATTGGGTTGATCAATTTACGTTCATTCAGGATGCCTTGCACAACTATGCGCAGCATTTTCGCAAAGATGTGTCTACTCGATTTTTGCCTTGGCCACTGCGAATTAATCATGGCACTATTTTTGCTAGTCGAACTGAAGCGCAAGAAATCGAAATTGTGCCATTGCCTTTGGAACCCGGCCATTTGATGGGCTTTATTAAGAGGCGTTATGGTTTGCAAGTTGCACGTTTTGATCGTCGAGAGGATGATCAGCAATGGGTCGTGGTCAACTTGCACCTTTCTGCTTTCGACAAAGGTGATGTCCGAATAAATCAAGTAAAGGCTGTTCTTAGATTTGCGCAGGAGGAATTTGCCAAGGGGCACTTTGTTGTGGTTGGCGGTGACTGGAACATGGAAATAGAGCCTTCAACCTTTCCTCATGACACGGCCGAAGAGTTTTTATTCTGGCTTAGACCATTTCCAAAAGAGCTGTTGCCTGAAAGATGGCAAATCGTCTCAGATTCCAAAGTGCCGACCGTGCGAACGTTGCATAAGCCTTATGTTGCAGGCGGAAACTATGTTGCATCGATTGATGGGTTTTTGATCTCGCCAAACGTTGAACTGTTGGACGTCGCAGCGATTGATCTAAATTTTGCAAATACTGACCATCACCCAATTCGGATTGATGTTCGGGCGAAGCATTGATTGGGGCCGAGCAACGCGCTTGCGCGCATATACTCGGCCGTCGTAGTTTTAACCGCGCACCAAATCTGACAACAGACCTGCTGCCACAGAAAGGCGGGATACGCTTAAGGTGCTTTCCGTAATGCCCGTGACGATCTCACTTGTGCGATCAATGTCACTTCGACGCGCTTCACGCCAAGCGGCAAGACCGGTTTCAACGTCTGCGCTGTCAAAGCTTAGCACGTCCAGTGTAATGTCCCGCTGGGCGCGCATCAGGTTTGCAATAGCCCGATCAAGTGCCATCCGATCGTAGTAGTCATTGACTTCGATGGTGTCCTGTTGCTCGGTGATCCGCCCAAGTTTGAAGGTTTCCAGCACAGCAAAATAGGCTTTTGCTGCATCTTTTACCGAAATGTCTGCGCGTTCGCTGACCAGCACAATTTCTGACGCCAAAGTTAGCGCCGAAAGATGTGCAATCTGCTTTGCCAGTACCGCCGGCGCGCCATGATCAACAAACTGTTTGACCTGGTCGGAAATTGACTTGGCGATAAAGCTTGGCAAAATGTCATCCAGCATCGAGCGAACGATATTTATGCCCTTCGCATAGGTCTCTACAACACTGGAAATACCATCGTCAAAGCTGACATTTCTCAAGAACCAAGCCGTTTGACTTAACAATAATGTGCGCAGCTCATCATAGAGTTTGAGCTGGGTTTCGCCGTTCATTTTGTTATCAAGCTCATCAATCGCAACATTCATATCCGTTAGTCCAAAACTATCTCGAGCGGCGGCGTATGCTGCGGCGACTTGGGATGGATCGGAACCAGTTGCAGCGCATATCCGGTGTACAAAATCTGGGCCGCCTCGATTGATCATGGCGTTGCACAATACCGTAGCGATAACTTCGCGCCGTAGCCGGTGATTTTTCACCGTTTCAGGATATGTATCTGTGAGTTGTTCGGGGAAGTAGCGGAATAGCTCTTTACCCAAATAAGGGTCGTCCGGCACCTCACTGTCCAGCAATTGGCTATAAAGGGTGTTTTTCGCATAGGCCAAAATCACCGCCAATTCAGGACGATAAAGCCCTGCACCTTGGTTCTCTCTCTCCATGAGATCGATGTGCTTTGGTAGATATTCAACCTTTCGGTTCAAATGCCCTTCAGCCTCAAGTGTTTTCATGAAATCAGCATGATAGGGCAGGTCATCCAATTGTCGCCGTTCAGCAAGTGACAATGCAAGGGTCTGCAAATAGTTGTTGCGTAAGCATAATTCTGCAACTTCATCGGTCATTCCCGCGAGGAATGAATTGCGTTTTTCCATCGACATTTCGTCGTCGCGGACCAATGTGCCCAAAGCAATTTTGATGTTGACCTCCAAGTCAGAGGAATTAACCCCTGCTGAATTGTCAATTGCATCGGTGTTTATACGGCCACCGGATTTTGCAAATTCAACGCGACCCAGTTGGGTGATGCCAAGGTTTGCGCCTTCGCCAATTGCCTTTGCGCCAACTTCAGCGCCCGTGATCCTAAGCGCATCATTGGCCCGATCGCCTGCATCCGCATCCGTTTCAGTGCTGGCACGCACATAGGTGCCGATACCGCCGAACCACAATAGATCAGCCTTGGCAACAAGAATGGCCCGCATCAATTCGTTCGGGGTCATCTCGTCTTTTTCTAAGCCCAGAGCCGCAACGGCCTCTGGTGTGAGCTGAATTGATTTGGAGGAACGCGGATAAATTGCACCACCTTTGGAAAGCTTGGTTTGATCGTAATCTTGCCAGCTTGAACGCCCTAAATCAAAAATGCGTTTGCGCTCTTCCCAAGTTGATTGGGGGTCTGGGTCTGGATCAATAAAGATATCACGGTGGTCAAAAGCGGCGATCAATTTTGTTGCTTTTGATAGCAACATGCCATTGCCAAAAACGTCCCCGGACATATCGCCCACACCAACCGCTGTAAACGGGGTTGTTTGAATATCGATATCCAATTCGCGGAAATGGCGTTTTACCGCTTCCCAACCGCCACGGGCGGTGATGCCCATTTTTTTATGGTCATAGCCGACAGAACCACCGGACGCAAAGGCGTCAGATAGCCAGAAATTACGGTCGTCAGAAATGGCGTTTGCGGTGTCTGAGAAAGTGGCAGTACCTTTATCAGCAGCCACCACCAAATAGGGATCGTCTCCATCAAGGCGGTTCACTGATTTGGGCGGAATAATCTCGTCGCCATCAAGATTATCGGTAATGTCCAACAGTGAGCCGATGAATATTTTATAGGCTTCGGTGCCTTCGGCGATATATTGCTCTCGTGTTGGATTAGCTGGGATGTGTTTTGGCACAAACCCACCTTTGGCCCCAACGGGAACAATCACCGCGTTTTTCACCATTTGGGCTTTAACAAGGCCCAAAACTTCAGTGCGGAAATCTTCATGCCGGTCAGACCAGCGTAAACCACCACGAGCGATCATGCCGCCACGCAAGTGAACGCCTTCGACCCGAGGGCTGTAAACGTGAATTTCGCGGAATGGCCGAGGGTCGGGCAAGCCGTCCACTTTGGCCGCATCATATTTGATGGCCAAGGCGGGGCGACGTTTGCCGTCAACGCGTTGGAAGAAGTTGGTGCGCAGACTTGAATCGACCAAATTGACAAAGCGACGCACGATTGTATCGTCATCAAGGGACGTTATCGATTGAAGCGCTGCGCTAATTGTATCGCGGGCTTTTGCCTCAATGGTCTTCTGATCACCGACAAATTCTGGCGCGTGGCGGGTGTGGAACAGGTTCACAATTGCTTCGGCCACATCGGGATGTTTGGCCAAAGTGTTCCACATATAGCGTTGGGAATAGGTGATGTTGGTTTGCTTTAGATAACGGCCAAGTGCCCGCACAATTGAGACGTCATCCCACTCCAAAGCCGCGCGCACTGTAAGCTTGTTATAGCCATCGTTTGCCGCTTCTTTGTACCAAACCGCTTTAAGTGCGCGTTCGATCACATGGTCGATTTGAGTGAGGTCAGCATCAATGTCCGGGATTTTAAGGGTCATGTCATGCATAACCCGCTCATCCGTATTTAGTGGTGATACTGTGTAGGTACGTTCATTCACCACTTTAAAGCCGAAATTCTCAAGCATAGGCACACGGGCGCTAAGCGGAATGGCAGTGGATCGATGATAGAGCTTTAGGGAATACGCATCTTCTCGACGCGCATGTTTGGTCAAACGGACCGCAATTTGTTCGTCGTTCTTCAGCAGTTGGAATTGCTCGATATCTCTAAGCGCTTCTGAGTGGTCGTATTTTTCTTGATATGCGTTGGTGAACGCACCTGCATAATCAAGTACCTGACGCGGGTCATCCGCTGCGGCAAGCAATCGGTCGCCGAAGGTAAAGGTCAGATTGGTGATGTGGGTTTCAAGTTCATCTCTGCTCGGGCGAGGCGTTTTGCCGCCATTGCGGCCCAGAATGAAATGAACCGAAACCAATTCGCCCTCAGGGAAATGGGGATAATAGGCAGAAACGCGCGCGTCATATTGTTCCGCGAGATAGTCGCCCACTTGTTCGCGCAAATTGGAGTTATATTTTTCACGCGACATGAACAAGAGGATCGACACGAAATTGTCGAAAGGATCAATGCGCGGCAAAACCCGCACGCGTGGTCGGTCGGCCAGGGCAGAAATCGTGGTCGCAAATTCAAACAGCAAGTCTTCATCGATTTGGAACAGCTCTTCGCGTGGATAATTATCCAGTGCGTTCATCAAAGCTTTGCCGGAATGCGAGTTCAGATTATGGCCCGATTTGCGCATCACTTCCATGACTTTTCGGCGCAACAAAGGCACTTCGGTATGTGGCGTCGCCAACGACATGGATGTGAATAGTCCAAGAATACGCAATTCACCTGCGACGGAGCCATCTTCGTTGAACTGTTTGATGCCGATATAATCCATGTGGGCACGGCGGTGGACGATCGATTTTATGTTGGCTTTTGTGACCATCAAGGGCGCTGATTTTGTTAAAAAGTCAGCATGTTGTGCGGTCATTTCCACATAGTCTGCGCCGTGGCGCAAAAAATACAGATTAGGATCAGACAAGATACCCAAGCCACTGTCTGGGATAGGCTCTAAATGTGGCTCGCCGTTGACCTCTGAGAACTTATATTCGCGCATACCCAGGAAAGTGAAATTATGGTCAGCTAGCCAGCCCAGAAAATGCATGCTTTCTGAAAGAACGGCTTCTTCCACATTGGGTGGGTTGTTTCGATAGTTTCGAACCACATCACCTAGTTTTTCCAGCATTGGTCGCCAGCCCACAACGGAACGGCGCACCTGGGTTAAAACTGCATTGAGTTCATTTTTGATGTTCTCAAGCGCGTTTGGCTCAAGACCGGGCTCAAAATGAACGTGCAAAAGGCTTTCGGTTGTTGAGCCATCTTGTGCTTTTTCCAGCACTTCGAGTTGATCACCGTCATATTTAACGGGCAGAATGGGATGGGCGAACAGGCGAATATCCGCACCGCAGGCGCGAATGGCAGCCAAACCCGAATCAACGATAAATGGCATATCTTCGTTGCACACATTAACGACGTGGGTGTTTGCTTTGTTGTTCAAAGCGGAAACATCAATGGTATGATGCTGTGAATGTCGCTGTGAAAAATTATCAAATGCCTCGCGGGCAATATCCATAAATTCATCACGATTATAGTGAGTTAGGTCAGCCTCATCGATTGAGTTGACCAAATGAATTAGGAAATTTGCGAAACTTTTTTCTTGGTTACCCAGTTCGTGTGCTGTGGCAATCAATTCTGCTTTTTGTGAGGTATTAACCTGCGCCATCGTGTGGCCCCTTTAGAGATGACATAAAGGGAGCCTAATCCCAGAGTGTAAATAATAGAAGTATGAATTGACCCGTACATTTGGGTATTTGATAAGATTGTAGCAATATTCGCTCCGGTTGGTCTAAATCTGGTGGGGAACTGATCTTAAAACCTTAGCCTTGACCCGGTTTTAAGGGCGACCTAAAACTGGCGCTTGAAAATTCCTTTTGATCTACGCCGAAAGAACCAGAGCCGATGACCAGCGCACCACGTACACTTTATGACAAGATCTGGGACGATCATTTGGTCGCCGATAATGGAGATGGCACCAGCCTTCTTTATATTGACCGTCATTTGGTGCATGAAGTCACGAGCCCTCAGGCATTTGAAGGCTTGCGGATGGCAGGCCGAAAAGTGCGCGCACCAAAACGTACATTGGCAGTTGTGGATCACAATGTGCCCACCACAGATCGTTCAAACGGCATTGATGACCCAGACAGCAAATTGCAGGTTGATACGCTTGCAATGAATGCTAAAGATTTTGATGTTGAGTATTTCGACGAGCTCGATAAGCGCCAAGGTGTTGTTCACATTGTTGGGCCTGAGCAAGGTTTTACGCTGCCGGGTATGACGATTGTGTGTGGCGATAGCCATACATCAACACATGGCGCTTTTGGCGCTTTGGCGCATGGTATTGGCACGTCAGAAGTTGAGCATGTGCTTGCCACACAAACATTGATCCAATCCAAAGCCAAAAATATGCGTGTAACCGTCAACGGTAAGTTGCGCGATGGTGTGACGGCAAAGGATATTGTTCTGGCGATCATTGGGGAAATCGGCACGGCAGGTGGCACGGGCCATGTGATTGAATATGCTGGTGAAGCGATTGAAGCGCTGTCCATGGAAGGCCGGATGACGGTTTGTAACATGTCGATTGAAGGCGGCGCGCGCGCTGGCCTCATCGCTTCAGACGAAAAAACGTACGAATATATCGAAGGCAAACCTCGGGCACCAAAAGGCGAAGCGTTTGATATGGCGAAAGCCTATTGGCGCACGTTGAATACGGATGAGGGTGCGGTCTTTGACAAAGAGATCACATTAAACGCTGAAGATCTGACGCCGATTGTGACATGGGGTTCTTCACCAGAGGATGTTGTGGCGGTAACTGGTGTTGTGCCAAACCCAGACGATATTGAAAATGAAAACACCCGCGCGTCAAAATGGCGAGCGCTTGAATATATGGGTCTGAAACCTGGTACAAAAATCACTGATATTCCGATCGACCGTGTTTTCATTGGGTCTTGTACTAATGGCCGGATTGAAGATTTCCGGGCAGCGGCAGCGATCTTAGACGGCAAAAAAATTGCCAGCAGTGTAAGTGCGATGATCGTACCGGGTTCAGGTCTTGTTAAAGCCCAGGCGGAAGCTGAAGGTTTGGATAAGATATTTGTCGATGCGGGCTGCGAGTGGCGTGAGCCGGGTTGTTCAATGTGTCTAGCAATGAACGCAGATAAGCTTAAGCCTGAAGAGCGTTGCGCTTCAACGTCGAACCGTAACTTTGAAGGCCGTCAAGGCTTTAAGGGGCGCACTCACTTGGTGTCGCCTGCAATGGCAGCAGCTGCGGCGGTCGCTGGGCATTTTGTTGACATTCGTGATGTCCAATAGGGGATGATATGATCAAGGCGAAAATAGCATTAGCGGCGATTTTCGTCTTATCGACGACCTCTACAATTTTGGGCCAAGAATGCGGAACGGATGGGCTTGGCCTTTCCGTTCGTGATGTCACTCGACTGGAACATATCAGTCACACCAGAATGTTAGGTTTGTCCGCGGCGTTGGTGGGTGAACAAAAATCAGAACGGGCGATGGTTTCGTCCCTATACTCGACTGGTATCGAGGTGCCCAAGCTGGTGCAGCCTGGCAATTACAAATGCCGGACGATAAAGCTGGGCGGTAATATTTCTGCCCTTGTGAGTTACTCGTTTTTCGATTGTCGAATTTCTGCAGATGGCGAGCAGCTTAAACTGGAAAAGCTCACCGGCTCTCAGCGTTTTACAGGAGAGTTGTTCGTTCAAAAAGATGGCATAGCCTATAAGGGCGCTGGCCATTATGGCTACGAGCAGCCTAACCAATATGTTGGCGATAGCGATCGTGATCAGGTTGGGTGTTTGGTGCAGTCAGTCGGTAAACCCGAAAGTCTTATTCTGGAGTTGCCCAAGCCGTTTTTCGAATCTGTTTTTGATGTGATCGAGCTGGTTCGCCGCTACTGATTGAAGGCTGGCAAGTTTGTTGGGATTTGTGTCTTATTCACAAAACTCGCTTTGTTGCCGGCAATCACTGCGGTTGAGGTTGCGCTGGAAACCCCACCCGTTTGACGCACAATACCGGTTGTTATTCCGTCATTGTTTTGGTCGAGCGAAAAGCTAGACCGAAATCCGGTTGAGGTGAGCTTTGTTTCGTTGCCTGTAATGCTCAAATTGGACTGGTAGATTTCTGTTGAATTTGAGGTGAGCCAAACATCACCAGTTATGTCGCCAGAATTCTTTTGGTCAGCTATTCCGGTTCGCTCGTTCGCGTCGCCGGAAAGCGTGATGAGGTTGCCTGCTGCAACAGCCGTGTCTTGCAAAAATGTGCCAGTGCCAACTGTAACGGTGGACAGCGCTTTGGCCGTGCCGGATTGGGTTTGGGTGATCTGAGCGTCGCCATTTAGCAGGTCAGCATTAATCTGATTGCCGGCGGCTAATGTCGTACCGCTGATATACGTATCCGCAAAGTTCTCAATATTGATGGTGTTTTGTGTAAGTTGCGCACCGGTTTGGGTCTGGTTCAACTTGAGTTGGCCATTGAGTTCTTGCGCAAAGGCAAGGGTATTGAAACTGACGGCTCCCAATAGGAACACCATCAGCCCAACTGATTTTGGAATTTTGGCGATATTGAGCTGCCTAGCCGCTGAAATAGTCATATTTGCTGCCTGCATAATCAAGACATTGATCAATCTCGACCTTATAAATTTTGGAACTCATATCTAAGACGCTACGTTCGATGACAGAGCGGACGGCCCATTGGATGGGTTCAAGCGCACGATTGCCGCCACCAATATCAAATATTTGCTTGCCCCAAAGGAATGCAAATATGCCGCCTGAAACTTCTCGGCCAAGAATTTGTTTTTGCAACGATACGGTGTTGACCACGCGCAAGGATTTGGAATCTACTAGGCGTAGGTCCATGCCCACATTCATGACGTATGTTTTGCCCTGAAAAGCGGCTTTGATACCTTGTATCGAGCTATCATTGTAAAAGCCGTTTACCCCTTGGGATGAAATATTGTAGTTGAGCTCGGTTATGCCGCCCAACAACAGGAAGTCAGACCCTTCGATCATGCCCGCGTGAATTGGCCGATATGGCGATTTGGATGCGTTTGGGTTGAGGCGTGGATCGCCGCCCGCATCGCCGATTAGCTTGTTATTGGCCAATTTCAATTCGGCTTCCGGGATGCTCATGTCAAAACGTTCGACAAGGTTGGCACCAGCTTTGGAAAATGCGCTCATGGCCATCAAAGATGCACCTTGGGTGATTTTCTTACCGCCATCTTCGTCGGCTTTTTGAGTGTAATCTGAAATAGCGCCTACCGCGATGCGTGGAATGATCGCGCTTTTGGCTTTTGCCGCTTCGGCCATACACGTCAACGCGCTTGAATAAATCGTGCCGTTTGCGGTGACTTGGGATCCGCCAATTGGCCGAGCGTAACCAAGTTCACTCTTGCTCATTGGTCCGCTGCAGGCAGCTAAAAGGCTGAGTGTTACGACTGTTGGGATTAGTTTTTTCATGTGTTCACTCAAAATTTCAAATTGCCATTGAGCTCAATCGTACTTGATTGATCGCCGGTGTTGGTTTGGTCCGCGTCAACAATTACGGTGTTGTTGATACCCGAAGTAATCACGTTCATGATGTTGCCGCCCACAGTGACGTTGATGCCGCCGGTGGTTGAGGCTTTGTTGCCAGTTTGGTCAATTGCGCCGGTGGACAATACGCCATGGTCAAACAATATGCCGTGCCCGAAACCGGTGAATGAATTTGTGAAGGTGACATTGCCAGAGCTGTCGCGAAGGCCAAATTTGGGGACGGATTTTTCTTCGTCATTTTGCCAGCCATAGTGCTTTTCTGCCCACCCAGTTCCTGGGCTGCTCAGGTCGTTGGCGCTAGCGGCGAAGGGGAAAAACGCCCAACAAACACTCGATAATAAACAGATACTCAATTGGCGCACTTGGAGAAATCCTTCTGGTTTTGTCTCCACGATTTGGTGCAAAAGTAACTAAACTTGGTTAATTGATTGATAAACAAAAAAGGAGCAGCGATTTCTCGCTACCCCTCTTTTGGTCAACACTATGCGTGTTGATTATTCTTATTCGTCAGCGAATACGTTTGAGATATTCACAGAGTTGCCAATGGCAGCTGAGGTGATTTTCACGCCTTTTAGAGCTTCATTGATATTCACATTGGCAGTTGAAGTTGTGATTGCGCCAGCAACTTGATTTGAGTTGATGTCCAACACAGCACCAGGTGAAGACACTTTGAACTGATTGTTAGATGCTAGGTTTGTCAACTCAAAGCTACCATTTTGTGTGCCGATGTTGATGTTTGAAACAGCAGCAGGATCGATTGGTGTTGGGTTTACAACTGGTGGTGTGATGAATGATTGGTCATTGTCGATCGTAACATAATGTGTACCCAAACAGTCACCAGTATCACAAGGGTTGCCAGCTGTTTTGATGTCGACATTTGAACCAATTGCCAAGTTGGCGATTTTTGTTTTGCCCCAAACTTCATGAACATCGACGTTTACATCTGAAAAAACATCTGCACCAAATGATTGTGTTGTCGAAATGTTTGCATCACCGATTAGGTTTGCCTGGAAGTCGTTGCCAATGGCAATGCCGGTAACTTCTAGGTTCTTTGCAACTGAACCAATATTTACATTTGTTTCCTGCGTTACGAAAGCTGGAGATGTCTGAGTGTTGGAGACATATGAAGTAAGATCCCAAGCAGATGCAGCAAATGTTGTGGTTGCAAGTGCCAATGCAGCGACTGAAAGTGTTTTGAATGTGTTACGCATAATAACCTCTATTTGTTTTGACCAAAGTTTCCGCCCTGAAGCGGTTGTCAAATAGAGTGCAAACGGTGTGCCAGTTTTTTTGTGTCAAATTGGCGCATATTTGAGCTGTTTACGTCCCGTTAATGATTAACGTAAACCCCAATCTGGTACAGCTGCACCAAAATGCGCCAAGTTGTTAAAATGTGATCTTTTTGCGTGCCAAGTTTTTTGGCCTCCGCCCATGGCAATTGGAGCAATTGCGCTACCGGCTCTGTTCAATGTTGTGATTGATCAGTTGAGCTTTGTCGCCAGCTTGAATTTTTTCAACTCAGCTTGCGTGAAATAGTAAAGCTTTTCTGGCGGGGTTTCTAACGCATGAACCCAAAGTGTGGGATCTATTCCCATGTCGACAAGATGCTTGGTGATCTGGGCCGTTGTGGTTTGAGCGTCTGACATGGCTTGTGGTGCAGATATTTTGCCGCTGGCCCCATAAATTTGATGAACGCCAATGGTTGCCTTTTTACCCGCTACACGGGATACGCCGCCAGCAAATACAATCGGGCACGAAGAAGCGCAGTAACCGCCATCTTCAACAAGGGTGTTAAACCCTAAGTCTCGAATTTTGTCGGAAATTTCCAAAGCGTCGCTTACAGACCCGCCAGGGGAATTGATTTGCACGGTCTTGATATATTCCTTGGTGCGGTCAAGTTCGACTTTTATGCGTTCTGCTGCGCCGGGGTCGATATGCCCGGATAACAGCATGATCCCATTGGGGGCCAATGTTGCACTCATCGGAGCCGATAAAATGTCGGGCTGAACGGTGATTTGTTCAGTTGGACGATATTGGGGAGCGTTTGGGTTGATCTCTGGCCGATCAACCGCTGGCAAAATAGGTCGATCTGTTTGTAAAGGATCTACCCCGTCTTGGTTATCTAGCGCGGTGAAGTCGAGATAAAGCACCGTGGCGCTGCCGATCAAGAGGCCAAAGAAAATGGTGCGCATCAGATTAGCGTCGCTGGGCCAGCCCCACCATTTGGATTTTGGTATATCGGTTTCACCAACGCTCATGTGGATTTATTGTCTTTTTTATAGTCTTGACGTTTTGCCGCATCGATAGGGGTTACGTTTGGATCGTCAGACGTTGCCACCTCGGGAACCTGTTCGGGCTCGTCTTCTTCAACTTCTTCGGTTTGAGGAGGGTCGCTTGGTTCGCTAGCGGGTCGAGCGTTGGTATTCATTTCATTGAACAGACTAACCGCGCGCATCATTTCAGCGGCGGTGATTTTGTCCGCTACGTCTAGGGTTTGCGCTTCACGACGGCTGGC
This sequence comes from Maritalea sp., assembly GCF_051251695.1. NCBI lineage: Bacteria > Pseudomonadati > Pseudomonadota > Alphaproteobacteria > Hyphomicrobiales > Devosiaceae > Maritalea > Maritalea sp. Next base: position 38,442 of record NZ_JBPOEU010000017.1, read on the forward strand.
AGAATAAACAACCGCGAGGATGAGCACCAAAACCATGGGCAAAAGATCAATTGAGATCGCTCCGGCCCAGCTTGGTAAAAAGTCCCGAGCGTAGAGCAGCACCGCTTCGGCAGATGAAAGGGGCACAAACCGACGCGGTTGAACTCTTGGTTGTTCGAGGATGGCATCGGCAGCTGTTTTAAGCGCTACGGACTGGGCCTGCACTGCGCCCATTACTGAACGCATAACCGCATCTTGGCGTGCGGCTAAATCTTGCGTGCCGCCATCAGCTGCTGGCGCAATGAAGCCAAGGGATAAATCATCAGCCGATCGGCTAACCGATGATGCGATAGATGTTTCTTGCAAGGCCGCGATGACCCCGGTTAGGGCAACAGCTTCTGCGGCGAATTTATCGGCGCGGGGTTGCACCTCACCTTCGCCAGAAACCAAGGCGCGCATGTTGGCCAAATGAGTTGATCCTTGCTCGAACGAAGCGCTAACGGTGCTACGCGATGCCAAAATGGTGTCGCCCAACTCATCAAGTTGCGCGGACATTTGGGTGAGCAATTGCACAACGGAGCCGGAACCTGACGTGCCGGTTAAAGCACCCGACTGGCGTTCGTCATCGGCCAATCTTGAAAAGCGAGAGGAAGCGCGTTGGACGTCGGGCAATAGACTTTGGGCGGCAAGGGCATTGCCGTGGGCGGCGTCGAGGTCGGCCACATAATCTTCCAGCGTTACCGCTAAATGCTGTTCCAAAGCGGCAGACCCAGCAAGGGCGGCGGCGTTCAACCAAGACGACATGGCGACAATCATCAAACTGCCAAGCCCCATGACAGCAATCAGGGAGACACGCCGTGCGGTGTCGCGCATTAGGGGCAGGAATTTCATCATATAGGTCCAAAAGGCATAAATGCCGACGGACACGGCCACTGAATATATGATTGCTGCTGCAAAAACAGTGTCAGAGGAACCGTCGAGCAAGCTGCGGACGCCTAGATAGGTATAGACACCACTAGCAAGCGCCAGCACCGCAAGGGCAAATCGCGTCATTGTTTCGAGGCTTTTCACCCCATCCCGCAGGCGAACAGCATTATTGTCGTCGAGCATCGCAATCGGTCCTCAAATAAGTTTGACCTATATTAAGGGGATAAATCGCGACTAAAAAAGGGCAGTTGGCAAGATTGTCAGCTTGTTGAGCTTTTATGGTTAGCGCTGAAGCTATTGTTGCGCCAATAAACCAGTAAATAGACAAGCCAGATATATATGCCCGTTTCCATCAAGCGTTGCGCGAGACCAACATATTGATTGTCAGCAGTAACGTTCATCAAAAATATCAATAGAACTGGCGCGCAAGTATAGGTTAGGCGCTTGAGTTCATCCGGTTTTTTACCGATGGGGCTATAATAGGTCAAAATCGCGAGGCCCAATATGGCGCATAAATAGGCGATCAACCCCGAACTGACATGCACGATATGGGTTATTGATGGATCGTCTGGGCGACATTCAAAATCACACGGCGAGAGTGATGCAACGCCGATGAGGATTGGATAGGCAAGAAAGATGGCAAAACCGACCTTGAGGGCCGTGGATTTTGGCATGTAAGTGTAGGCAAAACGAAGTCCGATAAGCAAAACGACTTCAACAACAAAATAGCCGGCCAAATTGACCAACTGCGCGTTGGGTGCGCCTTGCGCGCCCAATTCACTCATGAATTGGGTGATGTGACTATAATTTGGATAATTGGTGGCCCCAATAACAACGGTCGCCGCCAGCCAAAAATAGCTGATTATGACCAAAGTCAGCGCTAGATCACGTTTTTTCATACAAATCCCAGACTAAACATATCAAGATGGACTTAGCGGCGAAAAGTCAGGCACGTCAACTGATCCGCAAGGGCTGATATAGAGAATGCTGGATGATGATTTTTTCAACCCGTTTGCGTTTAGCTGGCGTTGGTAGATCTGGAAGTCTGTTTTTTAGCACGTCGACCATGTCGGCTTGTTGATCAATGGGGATCGTGTTTGCGGCTATTTCTGCGTACATGGGGAGTTGATTGGGAGCCGCGCTTTTAAGCTGGGTCAGCAGTTTGGGCATTGCTGTATCTCTATATTGCTCGTTTCCAGCAAGGGCCACGAGAACTTCAACGGCTCTATCTTTTGCGATGACTGAGCCACGTTCAGCGGCTTGTAAAATCTTATCTAGTTGATCAAATACCGCACCGGGGTGTGCCGTCCCAATATGGGCGATTGCAGTGAGCGAACCCCACAAAATTCGATTGTCTTTGGTGGATAAGAGGTCGAACAAAAACGAGGTTTTTTGATCAAACGAGCCCGGAGAAATTGCAGCAACTTCATAAAGCACTTTAATCGCATCATGCTTTTGCGCTTTGTTGCCGTTTGCTACAATACCGAAGAGTTCCAAAACATCAGCGCTGTTTTCAGACTTCGCAGCAATTCGCTTTGCCAATTCGATATTTGGCTCTTCGTCATTGCGCTCAAGAGCGCAGGCGAGCTGATCTGCTAGACTCATTATTGCCACCGTTCCAGTTTCGGTAACCCGCGGGTAAAAAGCCACGCCATAAATTTGGGCATGCCTTGTTTTTGGAGTTGCTCAACACAAAAGTCTTGCATTTCACTCACCGTAAAATTGGGTTGTTTGAATTCACCAGCTTCATAGCAGAGCGAGCAATATTTTTCACTCTTTTGGCCATCGGCTTCGGTGCCGCCGCCATTTGGGTCTTTCTTGAGCGGCATCGAGCAGCTTTGACAAAGTCCGGACATGATCAAATCCTCAAGTTACTTAATTGTGCAAATCTGGCGGTTATGTCCACCAGCAGATTGCATGGGCATGAGTGTTGATATAAAAACCATGGAGTAAAGTCAATGGTTTGTAATCTTGGGTTTTGGAAATTTGAAATGCGCATAGGGGAATTGTCAAAGCGAAGTGGATTGAGCCGTGACACAATTCGCTTTTACGAACGCGAGGGTCTGATCCAATCTATGCCAGCACTAGAAGCGACTAATAGCTATCGCCATTATCCCGAAGAAATTTTGGACCGGTTGGATGTTATTGGTCAGGCGCAAGATGCAGGCTTTTCCATTTCAGATTTGAAATACCTAACTGCGTTCTGGGATGGCACAGGCCAAGATTTTGATGGTGAGGGCTTTTTGAAGGTCAAGGCGCAGGAAGTGAAAACCACCATCGAGCGGGCACAAGGGTTTTTGAATTTGCTAGAAGTTACGATAGAATCGTTGGAGAGAGGACCGTCTTAGTTTTACCCAATGCGGCCCTCAAGTTTTGTTGAAATTAGATCTGTGTGGCCAACTCTAAGGATAATTGTGCCATATCGGTCAGTGATGATTGACGTTGTTCTGCGTCGATTTCGTCACCGGTCAGAATGCAATCGGTCATGGTGCAAATGGCGATGGCGCGGCATTTTTTGGCTGATGCAATGGTGTAAAGCGCGGCGGCTTCCATTTCAACGGCAAGAATATCATGGTCGATCAATGGCTGGTAGCTTTCGATGCCCTTGGGCTGATAAAAGCTATCAGACGAAACAATGCCGCCTGCGTGCCACTTCATTTCTTTGCTGTCTGCCAAATCTGCAGCTTTTCGCATTAAACCAAAGTCGGCATGTGGTGCATAAGTAAAATGGCCAAACACATGGTCGAACATTTTGCTTTCGGTTGACGCCGATGCGCCGAGCACGAGATCGCGCACTTTGACTTTTTTATTCAGGCCGCCACAGGTGCCGATGCGAATTAGGTTTTTCACCTCGTATTTGTCGATCAGTTCATTGACATAAATCGCCAAAGAAGGCTGGCCCATGCCTGTGGCTTGAACGCTTACGGGTTTGCCGTTGAATGTGCCGGTGTAGCCCAAACAATTGCGCACCGAATTGACCAGCTTAACGTCTTGCAAAAAGGTGTCCGCAACCCATTTTGCGCGCAATGGATCGCCAGGAAGAAGAACGGTTTCAGCGTAGTCATCAGGTTTTGCATTATTGTGGGGCGTCATTTTACTCTCCGGTCAAATATTTTTTCTGGCATCTAGGCACTTTTTGCGCACTGATTCAACGGTTCATTCACGGGGATGGCTTGACGCTTGTGCGAGGCTGGGGCATTGAAGGGCTGAATTATAAGGATATGCAAATGGACAAGTTTACCAATTTGACAGGTGTTGCCGCACCATTGCCGTTGATCAATATCGATACGGATATGATCATTCCAAAGCAGTATCTAAAAACCATCAAACGCACGGGCTTGGGTAAAGCGTTGTTTGCGGAAATGCGTTTTGAAGAAGATGGTGTGACCGAGAAGCCAGAATTTGTGCTCAATAAGGACGCGTATCGTAACGCGTCTATCATTGTTGCAGGTGACAATTTTGGCTGCGGTTCCAGTCGGGAACATGCGCCATGGGCGCTTAAAGATTTTGGCATTCGCTGTGTGATTTCCACTAGCTTTGCGGACATCTTTTACAATAACTGCTTTAAAAACGGTATTTTGCCCGTTGTGGTCACCGAAGAACAATTGGCAGCGTTGCTTGATGATGCTGATCGTGGTTCTAACGCGACCATCACAGTTGATTTGGAAGGCCAAACCATTTCCGGCCCGGACGGGGGCACAATTAGCTTTGATATTGACCCGTCGCGCAAAACTGCGCTGCTTGAAGGTTTGGACGATGTGGGGATCACTATGGCAAAGGGTGATGCGATTGCAGGCTTTGAAGATAAAGTTGGTACTGAGCGACCCTGGATTTAGTATCTGGTTTTGTCTAAATCGATGAATTCGAAGGCGGCGCATTGCGTCGCCTTTTTTGTTTTGGAGCATATGCGTTCAGTTCAGAAGTTGAGCGCAATTTTGGAGGATAAAATGGCTGTTGTGAAAATTTCTACTGGTTCGCCATTTGAAAAAGCGGCGGGCTATTCTCGTGCGATAAGAGATGGCGACTGGGTGCATGTTGCGGGTACAACAGGCTATGATTACGCGACAATGGTGATGCCTGACAGTGTGGCGGAACAGGCCGAAAATTGTTTTACGACAATTGCAGCGGCACTTGAGGAAGCAGGATCTTCGCTTAAAGACGTCGTGCGGGCACGCTATTACATTACAGACCCAAGTTTTGCTGAAGCGGTGTTTGGTGTGACCGGTAAATATTTTGGCGATGTTCGCCCTGCCGCCACTATGGTGGTTTCAGGCTTAATCAAACCCGAGATGAAAATTGAAATTGAAGTAACCGCCCGAATTGGGGCTGGTGACTAGCCCGCAACTCAGGTGAGGCGAATTGTCGTTTGTTTGAATTCTCGAATTAATATACGATGGCGTATGTTTTGACGAGGATTTGGAAATGTTGTTCATTTTTGCGGCGATTGTCGATCTAATTTTATTTATCTTGCATGTGGCTGCGATTTTCATCGGCGCGCCAGCCTATCTGTTCTTGCGTGCTGGAAAACGGATGGCTAAGGCGGACCAAGATGGCGAACGTTGGCCGGCCGTGCTTACGGGGTTCGTTTCCACGGTGTTTTTATTGTGGGCGTTGATTTGCTTTTGGGCGAGCACGCAAAATGCGTTTGCAGATTGGGCCCGATATTTGGTTGTTGCCATTGGGTTGGTGTTCATTTTGCGCGGCGGCGCTATCGCATTCCAATTTATGGGTGTGACGACGTTTTCGGATGGTGAAAAGCCCCAGCCAAGAGATTTTATCTTTTCAGCCTGTGCAATCTGCATCGGCTTGCTGCATTTAGGTGCCGTGTTCGCCCAAGGTTTGGCTAGAATTTAGACGGTTTTGACGTGCAAAGCCTTGTCAGGCGCAAGTACTAAGCGTAGCAAAGCCCCAAATTCGTAAATTTAGGACAGCAGATCATGGCAAAGCAAAATCTATTATTGTTGCCCGGCGACGGGATTGGCACTGAAATTATGGTTGAGGTGGAAAAGCTAATTGCCCACCTTAATTCAACTGGCCAAACAGACTTTGACTATGATTCTGGCCTAGTTGGTGGCTGCGCGTATGACGCACATGGGGCAGCAATTTCGGATGCAGACATGGAAAAAGCGCTAGCGGCAGATGCGGTGATCTTTGGTGCTGTTGGCGGACCGAAATGGGATGATGTTCCTTACGAAGCGCGGCCAGAGGCTGGACTTCTTCGCTTGCGTAAAGATTTGGGTCTTTTTGCAAACCTGCGCCCGGCGATTTGTTATCCGGCTTTGGCTGATGCGTCTTCTTTGAAAAAAGAGATTGTAGAAGGTTTGGATATTTTGATCGTGCGGGAATTAACCGGTGGGGTTTATTTCGGCGAGCCGAAGGAAATCATTGATCTAGGTGATGGGCAAAAGCGGGCGATTGATACGCAAGTCTATGACACTTACGAAATTGACCGGATTGCGCGGGTTGCCTTTGAACTGGCACGGACGCGGGACAATCGTGTGTCGTCAGCTGAAAAACGCAACGTGATGAAGTCTGGCGTATTGTGGCATGAAGTTGTGACACAAATTCATGCCGCTGATTATGCTGATGTTAAATTGGATCATATTTTAGCGGACAATTGCGCGATGCAATTGGTGCGCAATCCCAACCAGTTTGATGTGATTGTAACGGACAATTTGTTTGGTGATATTTTGTCTGATGCAGCTGCGATGCTAACGGGTTCTCTGGGCATGTTGCCCTCTGCTTCACTTGGGGCGCAAGACGCAACAACGGGCAAGCGCAAAGCGATGTATGAACCTGTACACGGTTCTGCGCCTGATATTGCTGGCCAAGGCATGGCGAACCCGATTGCGATGATTGCAAGCTTTGCGATGGCGTTGCGCTATTCATTTGAAATGATTGAGTTGGCCGATAAAGTCGAGGCTGCGATCGCCGCTGTGTTGGATGACGGCTTGCGCACTGGAGACATTATGCAGGCGGGCGGGAAGAAAGTTACCACTGCTGAAATGGGTGATGCGATTATCGCTAAACTTTAAAATATGCTGATTGAATTGATGAAATGGGGTCGGAAATCGGCCCCATTTTTGTTTGGGTAAAGCAACACGGAACTGTTCTTGGCCAATGTGTTATTGACTCTTAAAGTTTTGCCTATAGAAATGGCAAAGTTATTTTTTGAACAATGTGTGAGCATTTGATGCGCTTAGTTGTGAAAACTGCGATGAAGATGAAAACCATGCCAACTTTTCGTGGCGTGGCCAAAGCATTTGATGCACCAACACTTGGAACAACAAAAAAGACCACCACCAAAACCGTTTAACCGTCTTCCCTGGGCTTTCCCCCGACAGGGTGGAGGGTCAAAGCGACGGCCGCAACCTTGGTTGCGCGGGGGGTGAAGACAAGGATCAAACGATTATGGGTTATAGGGTAGCGGTTGTCGGCGCGACAGGTAATGTCGGTCGCGAAATGCTTTCAATTTTGGCTGAACGCGGTTTCCCCGCAGATGAAGTGATTGCGATTGCTTCATCCCGTTCTGTAGGGCGCGAAGTGACATTTGGCGATAAAACGCTCAAATGCAAAGATTTGCAGCATTTTGATTTCACCGGCGTTGATTTTGCGTTCATGTCCGCAGGCGGCTCCATTTCGGAAAAATGGGCACCAAAAATTGGCGCGCAGGGCTGTATCGTCATCGATAATTCCTCCGCATGGCGCTACCATCAGGATGTGCCACTGATTGTGCCAGAAGTGAACGGCGACGTGCTCAACACTTATATGGCCAAAAACGATCGCATGAACATTATTGCCAACCCAAACTGTTCAACTGCTCAATTGGTTGTGGCGCTTAAGCCTTTGCATGATTTTGCAAAAATCAAGCGGATTGTTGTGTCGACTTATCAGTCTGTTTCAGGCTCTGGCAAAGAAGCCTCAGAGGAGTTGTGGAATCAAACTAAAGGTGTGTTCGTCACAGACTTACCAACACCTTCTGTTTTCACAAAACAAATCGCGTTTAATGTGATCCCACACATCGATGTCTTCATGGAAGATGGTTACACCAAGGAAGAGTGGAAGGTTTTGGCTGAAACTAAAAAAATGCTCGACCCGAAAATCAAAGTGACGTGTACCGCCGTGCGTGTGCCCGTATTTGTTAGCCATTCGGAAGCCGTGAATATCGAATTTGAAAACGAGATCACTGCGGATGAAGCGCGAAATATTTTGCGCGAAGCACCCGGTGTTGCTGTCATTGATAGCCGCGAAGATGGGGGATATATCACCCCGGTTGAAGCTGCTGGTGAAGACGCGACATATGTGAGCCGAATTCGCGAAGATGCAACGGTTGAAAACGGTTTGAATATCTGGGTTGTTTCAGACAATCTGCGTAAGGGCGCGGCGCTGAATACCATTCAGATCGCTGAGAGCATCATCGAACGTGGATTGATGACGAAGGCTGCTTAAATGGGTGTTTGGATCGCCATTTTTGAAGACAAGCCAAATACGCAGCATTTGTTCGATGAGAACAAAGCTGCGCATTTGGTTTATTTGGCGGCGCACAAGTCTTATGTGAAATTTGCGGCTGGTCTTTGTAAGAACCAAGGCGATCCGTCTTACGGTGGCATGTGGATTATTGAAGCGGATAGCCGCAACGCGGCGGCTAAAATTTGCGAAAATGATCCGTTTTTCACGTCGGGCCGCCGAAACGGCTACCGTTTGGCTGCGGCGCACATCGCACCAGGTTTTGAGGACGCAATTTGACCATCGAATTGCGTGCGGCCGATGCTCGCGACATTGATGAGATCGCAGCATTGTTTTTGCGGTCCCGTCAGGTTGTGTTGCCGTTTTTGCCTATCCTTCATTCCGCACAGCAAGATCGTGCGCACATGCGTGATATGTTGGAACGCGGCATTATCAATGTTGCAACGCTTGATCAAAAAATTGTTGGGTTTCTTGTCGACCTTGATGGTTGGATCGCACATCTTTACCTGGATCCGGATTTTTTGCGTCAGGGAATCGGCGAAATGCTATTGGCCGAGGTCAAGCGGCGACGCAAGACATTGGAGTTATGGTGCTTCCAACAAAACTGGGCCGCCCGCTCTTTTTATGAAAAGAACGGTTTTATCTGCGTTCGCGAAACCGATGGGGACAATGAAGAAAAGCTCCCTGATCGGCTTTATCGTTGGCAGAAGGAAACTTAATTTGTTTCAGGGCGCGTGAAGTCGCCTGTTTCCCCGTCCATCACCCAAAGCTCTGCACTGGAAATATCAAACCAAGCGCCGTGAAGATTGAGTTTTCCTTCTTCAGCAAGAGCGCTGATATAAGGAAATGTGCGCAGGCTTTTGATCGATTGGCGTACACCCACCCGTTCAAGCGCGGTCTGGCGTTCACCTTCGGTCATGATGCCGGCGGCAGCAACTTGCTCAGCCACAGGGCCGAGTTGGCTCATCCATTTGCCGATAAAGTCACCTTCATCAAGTTTATTGCCATCTGCAGCAGAAAGTGCGGCTTGAATGCCCCCGCATCTGCCATGGCCCATGACCACGATGTTGGATACGCCAAGGCCTTTTACCGCAAACTCAATGGCGGCAGAGGTGGAGTGATGACGTCCATCAGGCGCATATTGGGGCACCAAATTGGCCACATTGCGCACCACGAATAGCTCTCCGGGATTTGCGCTGAAAATCATTTCAGGCGCAGCGCGGCTATCGCAACAGGCAATAATCATGGTTGAAGGGTGTTGACCTTTGTCGGCCAAGTCGCGGATATTTTCACGTTCGTTTTGGAAACGGCCATCTATAAATTCGCGATAGCCATTGAGCAATTTTGTCGGAAAGCTTTTCATAGCTTTTCGAATACATGCAAATGTAGCTTTTTACAATGTGCGAAATGATCGACCTGCCATGCAAATTTGTAATGGCTCACGAAATATGCCATTGGCAGGCAATGGAATTTGTTCAAGGAACAGGCAAGTGAAGATTTATCGTTTCATTACCAACAATGACGACGCCCAATTTTGTAAACGCGTTGCCAAGGCGTTAACTGAGGGTTGGGAATTGTATGGTGAACCAAAATACACGTTTGACGCCGCACAAAATGTGATGCGTTGCGGTCAAGCTGTGACAAAAGAGGTTGCTGATCAGCCATTTGATATGGACAAAGCCTTGACAGATTATTGAGTGTTGGGGCAACTGGCATAGAGTTAACTTTTGTTTACCCATAGGTAAGCTAAGGTCGCTCAACTTTAGAACTAGGCCGTATTCTTTGACGAATCTCAAATTGAACGGTACATATTTCACGCCTGAATGTGCGCTAAAGAACGCATTTGCGGGTGCAACGCAAAAAGATTAAGAGGCCCTGTCGCAATGGCTGAACCAAATCGCCCTCTCTCTCCGCACCTAATGATCTATAAATATGAGATCACCATGGTGATGTCGATTGTCCATCGAATTACTGGCACTGCGCTTTATTTTGGCACGGCGTTGGTTGCGTGGTGGTTTGCGGCCGCCGCTATTGGTGATGGCGCCTTTGATTTGGCGCAGAGCTTTTTCAATCACTGGTTTGGGCGCTTCATTTTGCTTGGTTACACATGGTCTTTGTTTCACCATATGTTGGGTGGCTTGCGCCATTTTGTCTGGGACATGGGCAAGGGCTATGGTGAAGAGCGCTATTTGATGGGCTGGCTGACGCTTGGCGGTTCAGTTTTGCTGACGGCCATTGTTTGGCTTTTTCTAATATAGAACCTTTGGGGGTCTCAATATGAGTTTTCGTACGCCGCTAAGTCGGGTAACGGGCCTTGGTTCTGCCAAGGAAGGCACCCAGCATTTTTGGGTTCAACGTATGAGCGCGGTGGCCAATGTGCCGCTTATGCTTTTTTTCGTTTGGTTAGTTATCAGCTTGATTGGTGCTGATCGGGCAGAAATGCTTGCGATATTTTCCAATCCTTTTATTGCTGCTGCCACGATTTTGATGATCGTGAGTGCAACCGTTCATATGCGGTTGGGGCTACAAGTGGTGATTGAGGATTATGTACAAGATCACAGCATCAAACTGTTGTTGGTTCTTTTAAACTATTTCTTTTCATATGGCGTTGCTGCTGTTGCAGTTGTTTCGCTTCTTAAACTCAGTTTCGGGAGCTAAGAGCTGATGGCACGCAAAGGCAATTACGAAATAATTGATCACGCATTTGATGTGGTGGTTGTTGGTGCTGGTGGCGCTGGGTTGCGCGCAACGCTTGGTATGGCCGAACAAGGTTTGCGCACCGCATGTATTTCAAAAGTGTTTCCAACACGCTCGCACACGGTCGCGGCGCAGGGTGGCATTGCGGCTTCTTTGAGCAATATGGGGCCTGATAGCTGGCAGTGGCATATGTATGACACGGTCAAAGGCTCAGACTGGCTTGGGGATAATGACGCGATGGAGTATCTCGCGCGGGAAGCTCCGGCTGCGGTTTATGAATTGGAGCATTATGGCGTTCCATTCTCGCGGACCGAAGAAGGTAAGATCTACCAACGTCCGTTTGGTGGTCATATGCAAAACTTTGGCGACGGCCCCCCGGTACAGCGCACATGCGCCGCTGCTGACCGGACAGGTCACGCGATTTTGCACACGCTTTATGGGCAATCTTTGCGCAACAATGCAGAGTTTTTCATCGAATATTTCGCCACAGATTTGCTGATGAGTGAAGACGGCGAATGTATCGGGGTTATCGCTTGGAAACTTGACGATGGCACCATTCACCGCTTCCGCGCCAAACAAACTGTTTTGGCAACAGGCGGGTATGGTCGTGCTTATTTCTCTGCAACATCGGCCCACACCTGCACAGGTGATGGTGGCGGGATGGTTGCACGGGCTGGTTTGCCGCTTCAGGATATGGAATTTGTTCAGTTCCACCCAACCGGCATTTACGGTGCGGGTGTGTTGATTACAGAAGGCGCACGGGGCGAGGGTGGCTATGTCACCAACTCCGAAGGCGAGCGCTTTATGGAGCGTTATGCGCCAAACGCGAAAGACCTTGCGTCCCGTGATGTTGTCTCGCGTTGCATGACAATGGAAATTCGCGAAGGTCGCGGTGTTGGTCCGAACAAAGATCACATCCATTTGCACCTAGATCACCTTGACCCTGCGGTGTTGGCAGAACGTTTGCCGGGCATTACCGAAAGCGCGAAAGTTTTTGCGGGTGTTGATCTGACCCGTGAGCCGATCCCGGTTATTCCAACAGTTCACTATAATATGGGCGGCATTCCGACCAATTATTGGGGCGAAGTGCTGAACCCTACAGCGGATGATAGCGAGGCAGTGGTGCCGGGCTTGATGGCCGTGGGTGAAGCGGGTTGTGCGTCGGTGCATGGGGCGAACCGTTTGGGTTCAAATTCACTGATTGATTTGGTGGTATTTGGTCGTGCGGCGGCGATTAAAGCTGGCAAGGTGGTTGATGCGGCTGCGCCAGTTCCTTCGGTTAATCCTGCAAGTGAAGAAAAAGCTTTGGATCGTTTGGATCGTTTGCGTTACGCGGATGGCGGCACACCAACGGCCGCTTTGCGCGACAAGATGCAGCACACGATGCAAGAAGATGCGGCTGTGTTTAGAACCGAAGAAACATTGCAATCAGGCGTGAAGCGCATGACTGCGATTTTCAAAGAGATGTCAGACGTTAAAGTTCATGACCACTCCATGATTTGGAATACGGATTTGGTGGAAACGCTTGAACTTGAAAACCTGATGGCGAACGCTGTGACAACGGTTGTTTCGGCAGAAGCGCGTCACGAAAGTCGCGGTGCCCATGCGCGTGAAGATTATCCTGATCGGGATGATAAGGTTTGGCGCAAGCACACAATTTCTCGGTTGAGCGAAAATGGTGATGTGGAGTTAAGCTATCGGGGTGTTCATACGAAGCCGCTAACTAAGGACGTCGATCTTAAAAAGATCGCGCCCAAAGCACGGGTTTACTAGGAGCCGGATTATGGGACGGATTTGGATTGCGTTTTTAGGGTTGATGTTGTGGGCAGGCTTAAGTGCCTGCACAACAACTGAGGCACCTGAAGGCACACAGCGTGTTGAAACGTGGTCGTCCAATTCCACATGGGTTGATGGCAAAAAGGTAACAACTAATTCCCATAAAGTCGGGTTTGAAAAACTGCCAGAACAAACAAAGCCGTTTGATTTTGGTGGACCGTGGCACATTCAAGACTATGACGATGAAAAAAGTGGCAACCGTCACTGCTATGTGGATCTAAAATCGGCAAAATTGGGCACTTACAACTATGCCTTTAGAACAATTGCAGAATGTCATCTTGAAATGGCTCATATCGCGGCATGGCGCCCTACGGGTAGCACAGTTGGTGATGTGATCATTTTGGTCGATAAGTCGGGCACCAATATTGGTGAGTTCGACAAGGTTAATAAAAGCCTTTATCGAGGCGTCATTACGCTGACAAACGGTGCTGTCGTCAAAGCCCATTTGAAACGGTGGTAAGATTTGGCGGAACAGGCTGGATATTCTGGAACGCCACTACCCAAGAAGCTTGGGCTGAAAGATGGGCAACGAATATTGTTTGTTGATCTGCCCAACCAACAAACGGAATTATGCGAAGCGCGGCAATTCATTGAATTGGTTCAAATTAGTTGGAATGAGTTGGGTGGGCTTAAAAAAGGGTTTGATGTGATCCACGGGTTCACTAAATCCCAAGCCGATTTAAACGGCCAAATGGAACATTTGCAAAGCCTTATTGTTCCAGATGGCATGATATGGATTTCGTGGCCAAAGAAGGCGGCGAAAATTGAAACAGATATCACCGAAGATGTGGTGCGCGCCAAGGCGCTGACCCTTGATTTGGTGGATGTAAAAGTTTGTGCAGTTGATGCGGTTTGGTCGGGCTTAAAACTCGTTATCCGCAAAGAAAGACGGCACTTACATGGATAATATTGGGAGCTCCAGCTGATGGTACAACTGACCCTGCCTAAAAACTCGCAGCCGACTAAAGGCAAGATTTGGCCAAAACCAACTGGCGAAAATGTGCGTGAGTTCCATATTTACCGCTTCGACCCGGATAGCGGCGATAACCCTCGGATCGACACGTTTTTTGTCGATCTTGATGATTGTGGCCCGATGGTTCTGGATGCGCTTTTGTACATCAAGGACAACATTGATCCGACTTTGACGCTGCGGCGCTCCTGTCGTGAAGGTATTTGTGGGTCATGCGCGATGAATGTTGGCGGCATGAACACGTTGGCTTGCACAAAAGGCATGGACGAGTTTAAAGGCGCGATCCCGATTTATCCGTTGCCGCACTTGCCTGTGGTTAAGGACTTGGTGCCTGATCTTACGAACTTTTACGCACAGCATCGCTCCATTGAGCCTTGGTTGAAAACCAAGTCACCTGAGCCTCAGTCTGAATGGTTGCAGTCCCATGGGGATCGCGCCAAGCTGGATGGACTTTATGAGTGTATTCTTTGCGCATGTTGCTCAACCTCCTGCCCAAGTTACTGGTGGAATGGAGATCGCTACTTAGGCCCAGCTGTTTTGCTGCAAGCCTATCGTTGGTTGATCGATAGTCGTGACGAAGCGACGGGTGAGCGGCTTGATGATTTGGAAGATCCATTCCGCCTTTATCGCTGCCATACCATTATGAACTGCGCCAATACTTGTCCTAAAGGTTTGAACCCAGCGAAGGCGATTGGCGAGATTAAAAAGATGATGGTTGAACGACGCGTTTAGGTTGACCATTTTTTGAGATTAGCTATTTAGAAAAGGTCGCCGCGTTGTGCGACCTTTTTTTAAGGGACAAATTTATGAGACTTTTGTTTGGGTTTTTGATTTTAGTTTTGTCTGTTGGCAACGCATTTGCCGATGATGTGTCACGCAAGCAACTTGCCGCGGATATTGTGGACTTGACGACAACCGGTGCTTTAGTTGACCAAATGGCTGGGGCAATTTGGCCAACGCTTGAGGCCAGCATTTTGGCCAAGAACGAAAATGTCAGTGACGAAGCTTTAGCTGCAATGAAGAGTGAATATATCGAACTCAATCGAGGTTTAATTGTTTCTCTTACGGGCACTGTTACTGAGTTTTATGCTGAAAACTACACAGAAGACGAGTTGAAAGAATTGATGGATTTCTATCGCTCGCCAGTGGGTAAAAAGACACTTGAGATCACCCCAAAGCTAATGGGTGAAATTTTTCCCGGTATGATGGCGAAAATCCAACAAGACATTCCGGTGATGATGGAAAAATTCAAGAAGTTGGCGAAAGAAAAAGGCATTATAGTTGGCTAAGGATTTTATTGATGGGTGTTAAAACCATTATCACGGTTGAGGACGTCGCTTATGCGCGCGTCCTTATTCCCGCACTAAAGGGACATGGGTTTCATCCGATTGAGGGCACCGATATCGGTGTTTCGGGTATGGGTGGCATGGCCGGGCCGGGGGGTATCTCGATTCAAGTGCCCGAAGACGAAGCAGACGACGCCAAAATTTTGGCAGAGGCGCTTTTGGCCGATATTATGGAAAAATAGCGTCTAACGGACAAAAATCGCCCGTTTTAGGTTGGTTCGGTAGACGATTGCCGTACGTTTGCCACAATCTTTGGGGCACAACGCACACTTGAAACTTTCCGGAGTTGATGGGGCCTTAAGAAATTTTCTTTAAGTTGGCCCAGCTATTATCTCAAAAGGGATGAATTGATGAAATTTGTGGTTAAACCGTTCATGTTCAGCAGTGTGATGTGCGCGCTGATGGTTCTTGCTGCATGCACGTCAACTTCGTCTCGTTTTGGTTCGCGGACCACTCGATCTTCGCAGCCGCCAGAACAATTGACGCCGGTAAATAGCGGATCAGTGAATAAATCATCATTGCCACCAGTTGGCGGCGCGTCTTCGACGCAAACCGCATCAAATGGTGACCCAACCTTCACAGAGGGCCGGATTGATGGCGGCGCTGAAAACTTATTTGGCGATAGTGATCCATCATTTGTTTCGCTGGATGATTTGGACACCAACACGAATGTTGCTGGTCGTAATCTAACCGGGCCCCTGACAGTACTAAAATTGCTAGGTGTTTGGACCGTGCAGAGCGGTGAAAACACTTGCCGGCTTAATCTGACCCAATCAGCAAAAGGCTCAACGGGCCGTTATCGTGCATCTTCGCCGGGTTGTATTGTGCCTGCGGTTGCTGCTGTGAGCTCATGGCAGCTTGCAGGCAACCAAGTTCAATTGTTCAATGAAGCTGGCCAACTTATTGGTGCATTGCTGCAAAATGGCGATCGTTTCGTTGGCACAATGGTCGGTGGTCAAGGCATTTCGATGGTTGGCTAATGAGCGTTCAGCCTGACATTGTTCAATTGCAAGATACAAATGGCAGTGTCGGGGCGGCCTACAGTCAACTCATAGATGATGGGGTGCTGCACCCCGATCAGCAACAAGCCAAATGTGTGCAAGCCCTGGACAGGGTGCGCATGGCTTTAGATGTCGAAAAACCACCAACATCATTCATTTCAAAACTATTTGGTCGGCAAGCGGAACAATCCATCAAAGGCCTTTATATCTGGGGCGATGTAGGGCGTGGCAAGACCTTGTTGATGGATATGTTTTTTGAAGCGGTGAAGGAGCCCAAAAAGCAACGTGTGCATTTCCATGAGTTTATGGACGAAGTACATAATCGAATTTCCGCATTTCGCAAAAGTGACGATGCTGAAAAGACCGGTGATCCGATCCCCTATGCGGTTGAGCCCATCATCGCATCTGTAAAGCTTTTGTGTTTTGACGAATTTCACGTCAACGATATTACAGATGCGATGCTGTTGAAGCGGTTGTTCGAAAAACTATTTGAAGCCGGTATTGTGGTGGTGGCAACCAGCAATGTTGTGCCAGATTTGCTGTATAAAAACGGACTTAACCGGCAACTGTTTTTGCCGTTCATTGATTTGCTGCTCAACCACGCAGAAGTGCTTAATTTGGCATCGGACACGGACTATCGTCGTCAAAAACTGGAAGCTCAGCCGGTTTATTTCTTTGGACCAGAAAACGAAACCCGTGAGGGCATTGATCAGGCGTGGAATACGCTGACAGGGGGGGTGGAGGCCGCTCCCAAGGTGGTTGATTTGATGGGACGGGATTTCGTCGTCCATCGCCATTTTACGGGCGCGGTGCGATTCGGGTTTAAAGAGCTTTGCGAAGCGCCATTGGGCGCGCGCGACTATTTGCGGCTCTCCCATCACTTTCATACTTTTGTGATCGAGGGTGTGCCTCGGTTTGATCGGGCCCGGTCGGATGCGGCCAAAAGGTTCATTTTGCTGATCGATACGCTATATGATCGCGGGGACAAGCTGGTCGCCTCGTTTGAAATGCAATTGGATGCGTTAAGCCTTGATGATAAAACAGCTTTTGAGTTTCAACGCACCATATCGCGTTTAATCGAAATGCAGTCCAAGGACTATCTAGCTGCCCCACGTAAAGATGCAGCTGAATAGCGGTTCATCAACCATCACTTTCCAATTCCCGAAATCGCGTGTTTTGTTAGACGAACGGGTCACTTGCGTGTGCGAAACTATGGGGGTAAGGAAGGTCAGGATTTATCTCACTTTACCTATAGGGAAACTTCATACATGGCTCGCAAAAAAATTGCCTTGATCGGTGCAGGTCAAATCGGTGGCACGCTGGCGCATCTGGCGGCTTCAAAGGAACTTGGTGATGTTGTTTTGTTCGACATTGTTGACGGCGTTCCACAAGGCAAAGCGCTCGATCTTTCGCAAACTTCGCCAGTAGATGGCTTTGACAGCAAACTAAAAGGCACGTCTGAATATAAAGACATTGCTGGTGCTGACGTTGTGGTTGTAACCGCTGGTGTGCCGCGCAAGCCGGGCATGAGCCGTGATGATTTGTTGGAAATCAACCTAAAAGTCATGGAGCAAGTTGGCGCGGGTATCGCGAAATATGCCCCTGATGCTTTTGTGATCTGTATCACCAACCCGCTAGATGCGATGGTTTGGGCATTGCAGCGTTTTTCTGGTTTGCCAGCGAATAAAGTTGTGGGCATGGCCGGGGTTTTGGACAGCTCGCGTTTCCGTCACTTCATTGCTGATGAGTTCGATGTTTCCATTAAAGACGTTACCGCATTTGTTATGGGCGGGCATGGCGACACAATGGTGCCGCTGACACGCTATTCATCAGTTGCAGGTATTCCGCTAACTGACCTTGTGAAAATGGGTTGGATCACTAAAGAGCGTTTGGAAGAAATCGTTCAGCGCACACGCGATGGCGGTGCAGAAATTGTTGGACTGCTTAAAACGGGTTCTGCGTTTTACGCACCAGCTGCATCAGCGATTGCAATGGCAGAAAGCTATTTGAAAGACCAGAAGCGCGTACTTCCTTGTGCGGCTTATCTTAAAGGTGAGTTCGGCGTTAAGGGAATGTATGTGGGTGTTCCTGTAGTACTTGGCGCGAATGGTGTTGAACGGATTGTTGAAGTTTCATTGAGTAAGGCAGAACAAGGCCAATTTGATAAGTCAGTTGGCTCAGTTGAAGGTCTTGTTGAAGCTTGTAAGAAGATCGCACCAAAACTGGCGTAAACAAACGCATCATAGAACAATATCGCTAACCAAAGTGGAGTGACGCGATGAACATTCATGAATATCAGGCCAAGAAACTATTGGCCTCCTTTGGTGCGCCGATCGCCAAAGGTATTCCTATCTTTTCTAAAGATGAAGCCAAAGCAGCAGCTGAAGAACTTGGTGGCCCATTGTGGGTTGTTAAAAGCCAAATTCATGCTGGTGGCCGTGGTAAAGGCAAGTTCAAAGAACTTCCAGAAGACGCCAAAGGCGGCGTTCGTTTGGCATTTTCAATGGACGAAATGCAGTCCCACGTTGATGAAATGTTGGGCAAAACACTGGTGACCAAGCAAACTGGCCCTGCTGGTAAGCAAGTCAACCAATTGTATATCGAAGATGGCGCAGACATTGAGCGCGAGCTTTATCTTTCTGTTCTTGTTGATCGTACAACTGGCCGCGTGGCATTTGTTGTTTCAACAGAGGGTGGCATGGATATTGAAGCGGTTGCAGAAGCAACCCCTGAGAAAATCCACACTTTGCCAATCGATCCAGATGCGGGCGTTACTGCTGACGATGCTGCAAAAATCTGCGCTGCGTTGGAGCTAGATGGTGTTGCCAAAGATGACGGGATGAACCTTTTCCCCATTCTTTACAAAGCATTCCTTGAAACTGACATGGCAATGTTGGAAATCAACCCGCTGATCGTTATGAAAGACGGTCGTTTGCGCGTGTTGGATGCCAAAGTTTCATTCGACAATAACGCTATGTTCCGTCATCCGGATATCGCCAAATTGCGCGATCTTACCGAAGAAGACGAAAAAGAGATTGAAGCAAGTAAATATGATCTTGCCTATATCGCTTTGGACGGCACGATCGGTTGTATGGTGAACGGCGCTGGTTTGGCGATGTCGACGATGGACATCATCAAATTGTACGGCGAAGAGCCTGCAAACTTCCTAGATGTTGGTGGCGGCGCGAACGCTGAAAAAGTTACAGCAGCGTTTAAGATCATTACAGCAGATCCAAGTGTTAAGGGAATCTTAGTGAACATTTTCGGCGGTATTATGCGCTGTGATGTGATTGCGGAGGGTGTTCTTACGGCCGTTAAAGAAGTGGGGCTTCAAGTGCCGCTTGTTGTTCGGTTGGAAGGCACTAAAGTAGCCGAAGGCAAAAAGCTCATTTCTGAGAGCGGCCTGAACGTTATTCCGGCGGATGACCTTGATGATGCAGCGCAAAAAATTGTTGCTGCAGTGAAGGGATCGTAATTCGTGCCACCAAGAAAAATCAATTTGGTTTCTGCTGCGAATGAGAAAATCGAACAAGTATTCGATCCTCATATTGCTGGTGATATCAATGAAAGTCAGGTCAAAATTGCAAAATTTGGCGCTGAATTTGATTGGCATTCCCATGAGAACGAAGATGAAGGTTTCTTGGTATTGAGCGGCCGTATTGCCATCGACTTTAGAGATGGCGCGGTCGAACTTGGTGAAGGTGATTTTTTGGTGGTGCCAAGGGCTGTTGAACACAGACCTCGTTCACTATCCCACGAACCTGTTGTTTTGATGGTTGAACCTTCAACCACTCTCAACACGGGCAATGCGGATAGCGAACTTACGGTTACCGACCTCAAACGACTTTAGGATAAAGCATGTCTATTCTGATAAACAAAGACACGAAAGTCTTGGTGCAAGGGCTAACCGGTAAAACCGGAACGTTCCACACTGAGCAAGCGCTTGCCTATCATGGCACGCAAATGGTTGGCGGTACGCACCCTAAAAAGGGTGGCGAAAAGTGGACCTCTGGCGTTGATGGCACTGAACTGCCCATTTTTACGACCGTTGCAGAAGGCAAAGAGCAAACAGGTGCAAATGCATCTGTGATCTATGTGCCCCCTGCTGGTGCGGCATCTGCTATTTTGGAAGCGATTGAAGCTGAAGTTGAGCTTATCGTTTGTATTACTGAAGGCGTGCCCGTGTTGGACATGGTGAAAGTAAACGCG
Organism: Maritalea sp.; assembly: GCF_051251695.1. Lineage (NCBI taxonomy): Bacteria > Pseudomonadati > Pseudomonadota > Alphaproteobacteria > Hyphomicrobiales > Devosiaceae > Maritalea > Maritalea sp. The sequence continues at coordinate 58,874 of NZ_JBPOEU010000017.1, forward strand.
GCTTTGGCGAAATCAAACTCACGTTTGATCGGCCCGAACTGCCCAGGCGTTTTGACACCTGAAGAATGTAAAATCGGCATTATGCCGGGTAACATTTTCCAAAGAGGCTCTGTGGGTATCGTTTCACGCTCAGGTACACTGACCTATGAAGCGGTGTTCCAAACCACAAATGCAGGTCTTGGACAGACGACAGCTGTTGGTATTGGTGGTGACCCGGTTAAGGGCACTGAATTTATTGATATGCTTGAAATGTTCTTGGCGGATGATGCGACTGAAAGTATCATCATGATCGGCGAAATTGGCGGATCTGCAGAAGAAGATGCGGCCCAGTTCATCATGGACGAAGCTAAAAAGGGTCGCTCTAAGCCAATGGCTGGCTTTATTGCGGGTCTTACTGCGCCTCCAGGCCGTACGATGGGTCACGCTGGTGCGGTTATTTCTGGCGGCAAAGGTGGCGCTGAAGACAAAATCGCGGCGATGGAAGCAGCGGGCATTAATGTCAGCCGTTCTCCAGCTAAAATTGGTGAAACCCTTCTGAATGTTTTGAAGGGCTAACAAACATTATTGCGTGCGGGATTAGCGTTAATCAAAACATAACGCCTCGCACGCGATACTGAATGACGATCATCGGCATTGTGCCGGTTTGTTTAATGCCTTCTCAGATTGAAGGCATTTGGATTAGGGGACGACGAGGCCACTCCTCGCCAGGCAAGTCATGACACGACAAGAACAGAACTCTGCGTTTCTGCTCACATCCTTCCTTGACGGAGGCAATGCGGGCTATATCGAAGAGCTATATGCGAAATTTCAAGAAAACCCCGCCAATGTTGACGAGACATGGCGGTCTTTTTTTGGCTCATTGGATGATGATGCAAAAGACGTTATCAAAAGCGCACAGGGCCCTTCATGGGCACGAAAAGATTGGCCACGACCAGAAAGCGGCGATCTTGTATCTGCGCTGGATGGCGATTGGGGCGATCTTGAAAAGCGGGCAGTTGATGCCGTCGCGAAGAAAGCGATAACGACCGGGCAGGATTTAACATCTGAGGATGTGCAACAGGCCACCCGCGATTCGATCCATTCGATCATGATGATCCGCGCTTATCGTATGCGCGGCCACTTGCATGCTGACCTTGATCCGCTTGGTATCGCCGTTTTGGAAAGCGCACCAGAGCTTGACCCAGCCAGTTATGGTTTCACGCCAAAGGACTATGATCGAAAGATCTTCATCGACAATTATCTAGGCCTTGAATACGCGACCATCCCTGAGATGATCGATATTTTAAAGCGGACATATTGTTCGACCTTTGCGATTGAGTTCATGCATATTTCCGACCCCGAAGAAAAAGGTTGGTTGCAGGAGCGTATCGAGGGACCGGACAAGGAAATCGCCTTTTCCAAAGAAGGTCGTATTGCGATTTTGAAAAAGCTAATCGAAGCCGAGGGTTTTGAGAAGTTTCTGGATGTTAAATATACCGGCACGAAACGATTTGGCCTTGATGGTGGCGAAAGCCTTATTCCGGCGCTTGAACAAATCATCAAACGCGGTGGCGCGTTGGGTGTTAAAGACATCGTTTTGGGCATGGCCCACCGTGGACGTTTGAATGTTTTGACCCAAGTTATGGGTAAAAAGCACCGGGCGCTGTTCAACGAATTTAAAGGTGGCTCTGCCGTTCCAGATGATGTTGAGGGTTCTGGGGATGTGAAATATCACCTTGGGGCTTCAGCTGACCGCGAATTTGACGACAATAAAGTTCACTTGTCACTGACCGCGAACCCTTCACATCTTGAGATTGTGAACCCAGTGGTTTTGGGCAAAGCCCGTGCCAAACAAGATCAGCACAATGCCGAAAATGGTATTTTCGTTCCACCTAAAGAAACTGACAGATCTTCTGTGTTACCGCTCTTATTGCATGGTGATGCGGCATTTGCTGGCCAAGGGGTGGTTGCTGAGTGTTTTGGTCTATCTGGCCTTAAGGGACACCGAACTGGCGGATCGATCCACTTTGTGATCAACAACCAAATTGGCTTTACAACAGCGCCGAAAAATTCTCGTTCTTCGCCATATCCTACAGACGTTGCGAAAATGATCGAAGCGCCGGTATTGCACGTGAATGGCGATGACCCAGAGGCAGTTGTTTTTGCCGCAAAGATCGCGATTGAATTCAGACAAAAATTCAGAAAACCAGTTGTGATCGACATGTTCTGCTATCGTCGTTTTGGGCATAATGAGGGGGATGAACCTTCCTTCACGCAGCCTGAAATGTACAAAAAAATTCGGGCTCATCGCTCAACCCTTGAGATCTATTCAGATCGCTTGGTCAAAGAGGGTGTGCTTAGCGCTGACGAAGTTGAAAAGCTGGTTGGTGATTGGCGCACTCATCTGCAGGGTGAGTTTGATGCTGGTGACGAATATAAGCCAAACAAAGCCGACTGGATGGATGGGGCGTGGAAAAACCTATCAATGGCCGAAGATGGTGCCCGTCGCGGCAAGTCTGGCGTTGAGATGGATAAGTTGCTGCAAGTTGGCAACAAGATAACCGAAGTGCCTGAAGGCTTTAGTGCCCATAAGACCATCAAACGTTTCATGAATAATCGCCGCAAGGTGATTGAGGCGGGTGAAGGCGTGGATTGGGCGTTGGCAGAAGCATTGGCATTTGGCTCATTGGTCAATGAGGGCCATCCTGTTCGATTGTCAGGTCAAGATTGCGAGCGCGGCACGTTTTCGCAGCGTCACACAGTGATCCATGATCAAGAAAATGGCGCGCAGTTTACCCCATTGAACAATATCGATCCGGGTCAAGCACGTTACGAAGTTATCAATTCGATGCTTTCCGAAGAAGCAGTGCTTGGTTTTGAATATGGCTATTCGCTTACGGAGCCGAACGCCTTGACCATATGGGAAGCGCAGTTTGGTGACTTTGTGAACGGCGCACAGGTCTTGATCGATCAGTTCATTTCATCTGGCGAACGCAAATGGCTGCGCATGTCTGGTTTGGTGCTTTTGTTGCCCCATGGTTATGAAGGCCAAGGGCCTGAACACTCATCAGCCCGAATGGAGCGTTATTTGCAGCTTTGTGCAGAAGACAATATGCAAGTAGCGAACTGTACGACACCGGCGAACTATTTCCACATTTTGCGCCGTCAGCTCAAACGTGATTTCCGTAAGCCATTATTGTTGATGACGCCGAAATCATTGCTGCGCCATAAACGTTGTGTTTCAACGTTGGAAGAATTGGGTGCTGACAGCACATTCCACCGTCTGTTGTGGGATGATGCGGAAACGCCAAACGGCAAAACTGAGATTAAGCTGCAAGCGGATGAGAAAATTCGCCGGGTTATTCTTTGTTCAGGTAAGGTATATTTCGACCTGCTTGAAGACCGTGAAAAGCGTGGTGTTGATGACGTTTATCTGATGCGTTTGGAACAGCTTTATCCGTTCCCAGCCAAAGCATTGCACGACGAACTTTCGCGCTTCAAAAATGCAGAAGTTATTTGGTGCCAAGAAGAGCCTAAAAATATGGGGTCTTGGGCGTTTATCCAACCTTATGTTGAATGGGTTCTTGAGCAAATGGATCGCGCAGGCGAACGTCCGCGTTATGTTGGACGTGCTGCCTCGGCTTCAACTGCAACGGGTTTGATGCGTACCCATTTGGCGCAGCTTCAAGCCTTCTTGGATGAAGCGTTTGCCGAGTAGGGTTTAGGCCCTAATTGACGAAGAGAATTTTAGATAGGAATTCGATGTATGTCAGTTGATATTCGAGTGCCCACCCTTGGTGAAAGCGTTGTGGAAGCTACGATTGGGCAATGGTTCAAAAAAGTCGGCGATGTCGTAGAGGCAGACGAGCCGGTGGTTGAACTTGAAACCGATAAGGTTACGATTGAAGTACCCGCGCCATCGGGTGGCATTTTGGAAGCGATTAGCTTTTCTGAAGGCGAAACGGTGGAAGTTGGCGCGCTTATTGGCGCCATAGCAGCAAGTGGTGACCCGGTGGCACCAAAGGCTGATGATCATGATGAACAAGAAACAAGCGAGGCCGCAATGGCGAGCGAAGACAAAAATGATGCAGCTCCAATAGATATTTTGGTTCCAGCCGCTGGCGAATCTGTGGTGGAAGCCGATGTTGGCGAATGGTTCAAAAAAGTTGGCGACAAAGTTGCTGCCGACGAAGCAATTGTTGAACTTGAAACCGACAAAGCCGCGATGGATGTGCCATCGCCGGTTTCTGGCACATTGATTGAAATCGTTGCCAATAGCGGTGACACCGTTGAGGTTGGCGCTGTGCTGGCGCGTGTTCAGCCGGGCGAAGGTGGTGCTGCAAGTGTTGCTGCATCAACTCCAGCACCTGCTACACAAGCTGAGGCACCAAAGGCTGACGGCGGAGATATGCCACCAGCACCATCAGCGGCAAAAATGATGGCTGAAAAAAACATCAACGCAAACGATGTTGATGGTTCTGGTAAACGCGGTCAGGTTCTAAAGGGCGATGTGATTGCAGCGGCAGCGAACATTGGGTCTACAGCGGTTGCGAAAACCGCAGCGGCACCGGCTCGTGCGGCCTCAAGTGCAGAAGATGCGCCACGCGAAGAACGGGTCAAAATGACCCGTTTGCGCCAAACCATCGCAACACGCCTAAAAGACGCGCAAAATACAGCGGCCATGTTGACCACTTTCAACGAAGTCGACATGAAGCCGGTCATGGACTTGCGTAAGTCCTACAAAGACTTGTTTGAGAAAAAACATGGTGTGAAACTTGGCTTTATGGGCTTTTTCACTCGCGCTGTTTGCCATGCGTTGAAGGAAATTCCAGCTGTAAATGCCGAAGTTGACGGCAAAGACCTCGTGTATAAAAACTATGCTCACATCGGTGTGGCCGTGGGCACAGACAAGGGCTTAGTTGTTCCTGTTGTGCGCGACGCTGACCAAATGTCAATCGCAGAGGTTGAGCAAGAAATTGGTCGTTTGGGTCGCTCAGCACGTGACGGTAAATTGTCGATGGCTGACATGCAGGGCGGCACGTTCACCATTTCAAATGGTGGCGTTTATGGCTCGCTTATGTCGACGCCAATTCTAAATGCACCACAGTCGGGCATTTTGGGCATGCATAAAATTCAGGAACGTCCAGTGGTTGTGAACGGTGAAATTGTTATTCGCCCGATGATGTATTTGGCACTTTCCTATGATCACCGAATCGTTGACGGCAAAGAAGCGGTGACGTTCTTAGTGCGCTTAAAAGAAAGCTTAGAAGACCCACAGCGTTTGGTTTTGGATCTCTAGCAATAATTGGGCGCGCGACCTGATGGGTTTGCGCGCCAATTCTATCACTTCGTAAATTAGAATAGAGCGAAACAACTCGCCAATTTAAACAGGTTTATCTTCTTAAGAGGCTATTATGTCGGACAAATTTGATCTCACCTTTATCGGAACTGGCCCAGGCGGTTATGTGGGCGCTATTCGCGCGGCTCAATTGGGCTTGAAAGTTGCGGTTGTTGAAAAACGTGCAACCCATGGCGGTACGTGTTTAAATATTGGCTGTATCCCGTCAAAAGCCTTGTTGCATGCCTCGGAGCTTTTTGAAGAAGCCAGCCATACATTTGCTAAACTGGGCATTGATGTCGATCCAAAATTGGATCTGGGCAACATGCTTAAGCATAAAGACGACACGGTCACGTCCAACACAACGGGCATTGAATACTTGTTGAAGAAAAACAAGATTACAGCGTTTCACGGCTTGGGCAAAATCGAAGCACCGGGCAAGGTAAAAGTGACGGCTGAGGATGGATCTGACCAAGTTATTGAGACCACGAATATCGTGATCGCAACGGGTTCAGATTCAGCGAACCTTCCGGGCATTGAAATTGACGAACAACGTGTTGTTTCTTCAACTGGTGCGTTGGAGCTAAAAGAAGTTCCCAAGAAGATGTTGGTCGTTGGCGCCGGGGTAATCGGGCTTGAATTGGGTTCTGTTTGGGCGCGATTGGGCGCAGAAGTCACTGTCGTTGAATTCCTTGATCGGATTTTGCCGGGCATGGATGGCGAAATTGCCAAAAACTTCCAGCGTACGTTGAAGAAGCAGGGCTTCAAGTTCAAACTTGGCACCAAGGTCACCAGTGTTGATAAATCTGGTGATGTGCTTAAGGCAACTGTTGAGCCTGCTGCGGGTGGTGACAGCGAAGAAATTGAGGCAGATGTCATTCTTGTCGCGATTGGTCGTACGCCATATACGCAAGGTCTTGGCCTTGAAGAGGTTGGTGTTGAACTGGACCAACGAGGTCGGGTGAAAACGGATGCGCACTATAAATCAAACGTTGATGGTATTTATGCGATTGGCGACGTGATTGTTGGCCCGATGTTGGCCCACAAAGCGGAAGACGAAGGCGTTGCCATTGCTGAAATTTTGGCGGGACAAGCTGGTCACGTTAATTATGGTGTGATCCCGGGTGTTGTTTACACAAATCCAGAAGTTGCTTCTGTCGGTCAAACCGAAGAAGAAGTGAAAGACGCAGGCATTGAATATAAAGTTGGTAAGTTCAACTTTACGGCAAATGGCCGGGCCAAAGCGATGCTTGCCACCGATGGTTTTGTGAAAATTATCGCAGACAAAAACACAGACCGTGTTCTTGGGGCTCATATTATCGGCAAAGGGTCCGGCGAGTTGATCCATGAGTTGGCTGTTTTGATGGAGTTTGGCGGTTCGGCTGAAGATTTGGCCCGAACATGCCATGCACACCCAACAATGTCAGAAGCTGTTCGTGAAGCGGCGATGGGCTGTGGAGATGGCACAATTCATATGTAACAGAGCTTTGCCATATGTAACTGAGCCAAATGAATTTGAGAATTGGCTCATTTGATGATTTAATGCGTGTGCCGGGGAATTTCTCCGGCACTTTTTTGTGGGAGTTTTTGAATGGTTGATTTGCCAACATTGGATGAGATTGAAGCGCGACACGCGTTACTTTCAGGTGACGTTTTGCGTACGCCCACCACGCGCGCAGCATCCAGTATATTGAGCAGCCGCTTGGGTGCAGACCTCTATTTAAAACTCGAACTTTTGCAATATACAGGCACGTTCAAAGCGCGGGGTGCATTGTCGGTTGTCAATTCTTTGACCGAAGCGCAAAAAACGAATGGCATTACGGCGGTAAGTGCGGGTAATCATGCGATTGCGGCCAGTTGGGCGGCCAAAAAGGCTGGAATATCGGCCAAAGTTGTGATGACCAAAACTGCTAACCCTTTGAGGATTGAGCGCTCAAAAGCTGAAGGCGCTGAGGTTATCCTTTGCGATGACATCGCCGCTGCCTTCGCGGAAGTTCAACGCCTTGAAAAAGAGGAGGGGCGCACTTTCGTTCATCCATTTGAAGGGGTGAACACGACATTGGGCGCTGCAGGGGTTGGGCTTGAATTGATGCGTGATGTTGCTGATTTGGACGCTGTTATCGTGTCGATTGGCGGCGGCGGGTTGATCTCAGGGGTGGCAAGCGCGGTGAAATTGATCAACCCCAATTGCAAAGTTTATGGCGTCGAGCCGAAAGGCGCTGCATCGATGACGGCGTCCCGCGAAAATGACGCGCCGGTGACGATGGAAAAGATCGAAACGATCGCTGACAGTTTAGCGCCGCCCTATTCACTGCCCTACAGTTTTGCCCTCAACAAAGCATTTGTTGATGAAGTCGTTACAATATCGGACGATCAAATTTGTGCAGGTATGGCGCTTTATCAGGAAGAGTTGAAACTGGCTGTGGAGCCAGCTGCCGGGGCAACGCTGGCAGCCGCACTGGGACCATTGCGCTCAAAAGTCGCTGGCAAAAAGACCGCCATGATTGTCTGCGGCGCAAATATTGATAGTGCAACATTTGCAACGCAGATTGTGCGTGGGCAGGCGCATGTGGCCGAGTTGTTGGGTTGATCAGTTTTAACTTGTCAGTATGAGCAGATTGATTGATATTTCTACCCGCTGGTAAATTGCTCCAGCGGACCGGCCTAACTTTTCAATTATTCGTATGAGTGTTCTTTTATGACCATTTTCAACCAATCCAAATTGTTGCATTTAGCGGCAAAAATCGTTGCCCTCATCTTTGCACTGAACTCAGTTCTTAGGTGGTATGTAGGCATGTTTCCGACCAAAGATCCCTATTTACCAACAGCGGAACCACTAATCATAGCGCCGCCATTGTCGATGGAGTGGATGGTTGGCATCTGGGCGTTTCAACTTGGCCAATTGATGTTTTCGCTTGCGGTGATTTACCTAGGTTGGCGTGCGTTCGTTATGATTTTGGAGACACATGAGGCTATTGGAGAGCTTAAACGCCAGCAAGTGCGCTGAGAGCTTCGGCAAGCTCCATATTACCTTTCCAACATCACACGCTCAACCGCGTAACCTTTATTACGCAGGCCCTCTACAAGCCCGGTTTCTCCGACCAAATGTAGGGCGCCGATAGCGACAAAGGTTGGTCCTTGTTCGAAGAGTTCGGCGGATTTTTCGACCATGCCTTTGTTGCGGTCATCTAGCAGTTGGGTTTGAAAGCTGAGCATGTCTGCGTCATCGATTTTTAGACTGTGAGAATAATGCATCATGAGCGGCAACATCACGCCAATTTCTTCATCGAGATAAAGCTCTGTGGCGGTTTGCAAAATGTCATCGAACACGCCGTCGCGATATTGTTGGGCGGCATCATCCAAAGATTTATAAAAGAAAGTTGGGTCGATATTGCTTATCGCGTCGATTTGTTCGCGCACGGTTTCAAGCCCAACAATAGTTTTGCCCGCTTTACGGGCGTCGTTTTCCATCACAACATCCAAAAAATTGATGTCGGACATACCCATTTCAACATCGCAAAGGCTAAACGCCAGCATTGAAGCACTAAGCCAAGCTTGCATTGGGTCGATTTGGTCGAAATCCGAGCCGCGCTCATTCAAGATAAGATCGACTTGGGCCACGGTATCTGGGCTTAATTTATCGCTGAGTTTTTGCCCATCTTGTTGAAACATCAATTCTGGCGAGCCACCGATGATCAAGCCCATTTCGTAGCTTGTTTGTGCGCTGTCCAATTCGCCCGCAAATGTATCAACGGTTTCAAGTGCAGTGATAACATTGTTTGGCAATGACGTAACGCGTGGGTCGGATTTGTGCATGGTGCCAAACAGCCATGAAACGTGATCACTGTCTTTGTGGCTAACTTTCCAAAAGATACCGCGCCCATTTTTTGTATCGTTGGCTTGCGCGGTGATCTTGGCATAGCTCGCTGGGTCGGTTTGGCTCAGTTCTTGATATAAATTGACGTTAGAACAAGCGGTTGAGGCCTGCGCTGTTTGGGCAAATAGCATTGTCGACACAAAAAATGTCGCACCGAGCAGGGATTTGATCATCGTAAAAATCCTTAAAACCGAATCTGTTTTTTCCAATTTGGGGGTAAAAAATGTCAGTTCAATGGCACAATTTGTGTTGTGGTGACTTTAGGATGGCGTTTGCATCTTTCGTGCCGCGGCTTCCTTCGCCCGTTTGTCCATCTGGGTGAAACTGATCACCCCAAGTAGCACCATCGCAGCGCCAATAGCGTGCCACAGGGTGAATGGTTCTCCCAAAACGGAAACGGCAAGACCTATGGTCACTATTGTTGAAATATTGCCGATCACCGCTGTTGGTTCCGGTCCTACTAAGCCGATCGACGTGGAAATAAGATAGGCCGGCAAAACGGTTGAAATAGTAGCAATGGCGAACATGATCATCATGGATTTTTGAGGCAAGATTAAATCGGAAAGATCATTTGCGATCAGAAAATGGCCAATGACCAAAACGCCTGCTGCCGACATTGCGATGGACGTGAATAATCTTGCGCCGATCCGGTCAATATGTGGTTTAGCCAAGACCTGATACACAGCAAATGCGAGGGCCGCCGCCAACACCAATAGCGCTCCGGTAATCGTTGATTGCCCGTCAATTTGTAGGTCTCGAACGAAGATCACGACCAGTCCAAAATACGAAAGGCTCAACGCTAAAATCAATTTTGCATTGAGTTTTCGTCCTAAAAAAATGACGCCGATCAACACCACAAAAATTGGGTAGGTGAGCATGATCAGCCGGTCGAACTGGGCGGATATGTAGTTAAGCCCGGCAAAATCCAGATAGGAAGCGACATAATAGCCTAAGGAGCCGACTGCACCGACCTGAAGGAATGCCTTAGGGGATAGTTTAATATCTTCGCCCTTTGAAATGCGATATCGATATCCAGAATAACCGATTAAGATAAAGATTGGTAAGGCGATAATCATGCGCCAAGTTAGCGTCGTAATCGCATCAACATTTTCAATCAATGCGAGCTTGATGAGAATGCTTTTGGTGGAAAAAAAGCAGGAGCCAAGACCCCCAATAATGTAGCCTAAGACGATCTTGTTTCCAGCGGTTGATGCGGTATTCATTTGCCTACACTTGCTTGGTGTTTGATCAAATCGCGGATGAATTGGACACCCAATTCAACTTGAGACAATTCGATAAATTCGTCAGGCTTGTGCGCTTGGTCGATGGAGCCGGGGCCGCAAACGATGGTGGAATACCCGCCGTCATTCTGAAACTGACCCGCTTCGGTGCCGTACGGCACGGCAATGGTTTCATTTTTACCCGCAAGGCGCATGGCTAGAGATTTGGCAGGATCATCCTTCGGCGCAGCAAAGCCGGGGGTCCAAACAACTTCTTGGGTAATAGAGCACGCGGCGTGCTTCGCTTTCATTTCTGCTTCTAGTTCACCAATATAGGCATCAATTTTGTCAATAATAACGGCATGGTCTTCTTGCGGCAAAACGCGATAATCAAAGGTAAGCATGCAGTCTTTGGCAACAATATTGTCAGCAATGCCGCCATTGACCCTGCCAACGTTTATGGTTGAATGGTTTGGCTCTAGCGGGAGGTCATCATAAGGCTTTGCCAGCAATTCATCATGAATGTCATTGATGAAATTGATGATTTTTGCCGCATAGCGGGTGGCGCTGACGCCCAAATGTGTTTGGCTAGAATGCGCTTCTAGACCAGATATATGAATAGTGGAAGAATGCACGCCCTTATGCATTTCTGCGACTTGCATATTGGTGGGTTCGCCAACAATTACAGCGTCTATCGGGGGTAGTTTTTTGGCCATTTCACGGATCATAAACGGTGCGCCCAAACAGCCCACTTCTTCGTCATAGGACAAAGCAATGTGAATTGGTTTCTTGAGGTCGGCCTTTAGCATTTCGGGCACAAGCGCTAACCCAATTGCGCAAAAACCCTTCATGTCACAGGTGCCGCGTCCGTAAAGCCGACCGTCTTTTTCAACCACCTTAAATGGATCTGTTGACCAATTTTGATCGTCAACCGGCACAACGTCGGTGTGCCCGCTCAAAACAACACCGCCTGCGACGTTCGGACCAATGGTCGCGTAAAGGTTGGTTTTGGTTCCATCCTCGTTCGGTACAAGATGACTGTTGATCCCGAGGTCGGCGAGATATGATTTTACGTCTTCAATGAGTGGTAGGTTTGACTTTGATGAAACAGTATCAAAACTCACGAGATGAGCGATCATATCTTTTACATTTTGCATGGGTAAAGCTCCAGTGGACGTGTTGGCAGATTGGCCGAAGGCGGGAGCTCAAGTTTAGATCGAAAGAAATGGTTGTGCCAATGCTCAATTGTCATCAATCAGTTCGACTTGATGCGCATTTATGACAGCTTTTATGTTAGCTGCGGGGATGGGCTTTAAGGTAAGTTTCCATCAGTTGGGCGCTGTCAATTTTGGTGTAAATCTGCGTCGTGGACAAAGAGGCGTGGCCCAATAATTCTTGAATTGCGCGTAGATCGCCACCGCCCGCCAACAGGTGAGTTGCAAAGCTATGCCGCAATGCGTGGGGGGTGGCAGAATTAGGCAAGCCAAAGGCTGACCGCAATTTTTGCATTTTGAGTTGAAGCAAACGAGGGCTCAACGGCCCGCCTCGTGCGCCCCTGAAAATTGGATCGGCCGGATCAGGGGTGTAGGGGCAAGATTTTTGGTAGTCTTCTATGGCGTCGTAAATGACGGGCAAAATTGGTACAAGCCGCGTTTTGTTGCCTTTGCCGACAATGCGCAGTGAATTTTTGTCCAGCAAATCTTGGCCCGTTAGTGATAGCGCTTCTGAAATCCGCAAACCGGCGCCGTAGCAAAGGGATATCAACGCGATGTCTCTTGCGGCAATCCAAGGTTCTTCGTCCAAAAGGTCGCCGTCGCTGATCAGCTTTTTCGCGTCGATCGCTGTAAGGGCTTTGGGTAGGGATTGTTTCTTTTTAGGCGCTTTGATGGCGGATAGGCTATCAGCTGACGCAAGGCCTTCCTTTTCTAAGAAAGCGAAGAAACTTTTTATCCCCGATAGACCGCGCGCCATGGTGGCGTTGCCCGCGCCATTTCGTCGACGACTAGCCAAAAAGGCGCGCCAATCGGCTGGTGTTAAATCGTTCAGAACATGGGTCGTGACTGGACCACCATAATGGGCGGTGAAAAAATGCATCAGTTGTTCAACATCGCGATCATACGCAACAAGCGTTTTGTCGCTCAGGCGACGAAGCGAGGACAGCTCGTCCTGCCACATGGCCATATGGGCGGCGACTTTTTTATCTTTGTTGATCAAAAACTCGTTCATGAGGACAGTTTAGCGATTGAGACTTACCAAAATTGAAATCGGCCTCGTTTTTTTGTCCGCCTCGTTTTAGGTTCAATGTCTAATTCGATTCTTAAATAGGTATAGAATGGGTCAAATCTCCCCCGATGTGGTTTCAGTGATGGTCAGCGTTGCTGTTGATGGACCCTATTCTTATCGGGTGCCCGAGGGGATGGATGTTGTTCGCGGTTCTGTTGTTCAAGTGCCGCTTGGGCCGCGCAAAGTAACAGGGGTGGTTTGGGGCGAACCCAAAGACCAAGTTGCCCATAATCGATTGAAAGATATCGATTTGGCTTTCGATACGCCGCCGCTTACTGACGAGTTGATGAAGCTGGTGGATTGGATCGCCAAATATACATTAGCGCAGCCGGGCATGGTGTTGCGCGGTGTGTTGCGATCTCCTGAAGCATTTGGTCAGGATAAGCCAATTGCCGTTTATCGATTTACTGGTGATTTACCAGATCGCATGACGAATGCCCGCCAGCGGGTGATCGATGTGATGGAAGATGGATTCGCATGGCAAAAACGCGCGTTGATCGGCGAGACTGGCGTAAGCCCCACAGTTATTGATGGACTGGTGAAGCTTGGCACACTGGAACAAAGCTTTGTGCCACCACCTCCAATTGTTCAAGTGCCAAACCCTGATCACGGGCCATTGCAACTCAATGACGAACAGCAAGCTGCGTTGACATTGTTACGCGAACATAAGCCGGACGAGTTCGGCGTTTCGCTTTTGGATGGGGTTACCGGATCGGGTAAAACCGAAGTGTTTTTCGAAGCGGTGGCTGACTGTTTGCTTGCTGGGCGACAGGCGGTCATTCTGTTGCCCGAAATCGCATTGACCCACACGTTCTTGAAACGGTTTGAAGACCGGTTCGGCGCACGGCCTGGTGAATGGCATTCGGATATGACCCCCGTGCAACGGGCGCGAATGTGGCGCGCTGTGGCGCAAGGTAAGGTACAGGCGGTTGTTGGCGCGCGGTCGGCATTGTTTTTGCCTTTCCCAGATATTGGTCTGATCGTTATTGACGAAGAACATGACACGGCCTTCAAGCAAGCTGATCGGGTGAATTACCATGCCCGTGATATGGCTGTAGTCCGTGCGCATTTGGCGAAAGCGCGGGTGATATTATCTTCAGCAACGCCTTCGGTTGAAAGCCGGAACAATGCAGAACAAGGCCGGTACAAACATGTGACTATGCTGGGACGTTTCGCGAACGCCAAGATGCCTGACATTACCGCCATCGACATGAAAGAAGATGGCCCCGACAAAGGCGAGTGGATTTCACCAAAGTTGGCGCGTGAGATTTTTTCGGCGCTGGACAAGAAAGAACAAGTCCTACTGTTCCTCAATCGACGTGGCTACGCACCGCTGACCCTTTGTCGGGATTGTGGGTATCAATATCAGTGCCCGGACTGTTCGGCATGGTTAGTGGAGCATCGGTTCCGTGGCGTGTTGAGTTGCCACCATTGTGGGCATGAAGTGCAAAAGCCAAAAACCTGCAAAGAGTGTGGGGCAGAGGATTCGCTTATTCCAATTGGGCCGGGCATTGAGCGAATCGCTGAAGAAGCGGCGCGGCGTTTTCCTGACGCAAAGCGGGTTATACTTTCGTCTGATATGGGCGGCATCGCAGCCGCAAGAGAACGTTTTGAAGAAATTGCCCGTGGTGATTATGACTTAATTATCGGCACGCAATTGGTGGCCAAAGGGCATCATTTCCCTAAACTCAATCTGGTGGGTGTTTTGGATGCGGATTTGGGTTTGGCCCATGGCGACCCACGCGCTGCGGAAAAGACATTTCAAATTCTAACTCAAGTTACAGGTCGCGCTGGGCGCACCGGCAAGGCGGGACGGGCCTTCTTGCAAACCTATGTGCCTGAACACGCGGTGATGCAGGCAATGGTGCGTGGCGATCGGGAAGCTTTTTACAAGCATGAGCTAAAGGCAAGAGAATCAGTTGGCCTGCCGCCTTTTGGTCGATTGGCGGCGCTTATCATTTCAGCGACCGAACATGATGTGGCGTTCAACCATGCGCGGGGATTGGCGGTGATGGCCCCCAAAGCGCCGGACGATGCTAAATTAAAGCTGTTTGGCCCGGCAGACGCGCCGGTGGCTATGGTGCGTGGTCGGCATCGGGTTCGATTGTTGGTTCAAAGCGACAAGCAGTTTGATTTATCGGCCTATGTGCGGTTTTGGCTGAAAGAAGGTCCTAAAGTGACGGGTAATTTGCGCGTTCAGGTGGATATCGATCCGATGAGCTTTTATTAGAGGTGTGGACGTTTTTCACAGATTTGGTCCAATCTGTGGGTAAAATTCATAAAAATTCACTTGCAGCAATTGAGTCTGCTCAAATTTCGCCTTCGGTCTATTGCACGGCCCAAATGCTTGTGGTAGACGGTGCGCGATAGCTGAGGAGGGCATTAGTGCCAGCCTCCAAACACCATGAAAATTCGCGCCGGTTTGCGGGCAGTTGCTTGCAAGGGATTGGTAAGGCGAATTTTTGCAATTGATTGGGGTATAGAGGCTTTGAGCGCACAAAACTCGGTTCTCGTGACAATCGCTCGTCCGTATGCGTCGGCGCTATTTGATTTGGCGCAGGATGCAAAAGACATTGCGGGTGTTGAAAAGGCTTTTGATGGCCTTTTGAAATTGATCAATGACAGTGAAGATTTTTCTGGGTTTTTGCGAAGCCCCGTCATTTCTGGCGATGAAAAAAGTGCTGTGATTGTTGAAATGATCAAGAAAGCCAAATTAAAAGGCATATCAGCAAATTTTTTAAATCTAGTGGCAAAGAACCAACGTTTGTTCGCTTTGCCGCAAATGATTTCACAGTTCAAAGCGCTTGCTGCAAAGGATCGGGGTGAAGTTCATGCCGAGGTTACCTCTGCTCAGCCGCTTTCGAAAGCACACCAAGACAGCCTTGCTAAGGCTCTGAAAGAGAAAATTGGTAAGGATGTTACGCTTGAGCAGCACGTGGATGCTGATCTGATTGGCGGACTGATCGTTAAGGTTGGTTCCCAAATGATCGATTCCTCGCTCAAGACGAAATTGACAGCCATGAAGATCGCCATGAAAGAGGTCGGCTAATGGATATTAAAGCTGCAGAAATTTCTGCCATTCTCAAAGATCAAATCAAAGATTTTGGGAAAGAGGCGCAAGTCTCAGAAGTTGGGCAAGTTCTCTCCGTCGGTGACGGTATTGCTCGTGTTTACGGCCTTGACAATGTTCAGGCTGGCGAACTCGTTGAGTTCCCAGGCGGCATTAAAGGGATGGCGTTGAACCTTGAAGCTGACAATGTAGGCGTTGTTATCTTTGGTTCTGACCGTTCTATTAAAGAAGGCGACACCGTTAAACGTACTGGCTCCATTGTTGACGTTCCCGTTGGCAAAGAATTGCTTGGTCGCGTTGTTGACGGTTTGGGCAACCCAATCGATGGTAAGGGCCCAATTAAGTCAAAAACACGTATGCTTGTGGATGTTAAGGCACCGGGCATTTTGCCACGTAAGTCTGTGCATGAGCCAATGTCTACCGGTTTGAAAGCCGTTGATGCGATGATCCCGATTGGCCGTGGCCAACGTGAATTGATCATTGGTGACCGCCAAACTGGTAAAACAGCCATTCTTCTTGATACGTTCTTGAACCAAAAACCTGCTCACGCTGGTAAGGACGAGAACGAGAAACTTTACTGTATCTATGTAGCCGTTGGCCAAAAGCGTTCAACTGTTGCTCAGTTCGTGAAGACGCTCGAAGATGCTGGCGCGATGGAATATTCTATCGTTGTTGCTGCGACCGCTTCTGATCCAGCTCCAATGCAGTTCTTGGCACCGTTTACCGGTTGTACCATGGGCGAATATTTCCGCGATAATGGCATGCATGCTGTGATCGGATATGACGATCTTTCAAAGCAAGCTGTTGCTTATCGTCAAATGTCACTTCTTCTTCGTCGTCCACCTGGACGTGAAGCATATCCTGGTGACGTGTTTTATCTTCACTCACGCCTTCTTGAGCGTTCAGCTAAGTTGAACGAAGATCACGGTTCTGGTTCATTGACCGCTTTGCCGATCATTGAAACACAAGCGAACGACGTGTCTGCGTATATTCCAACAAACGTGATTTCGATCACGGATGGTCAGATTTTCTTGGAAACAGACTTGTTCTTCCAAGGTATCCGTCCTGCGGTTAACGTTGGTCTTTCAGTTTCTCGTGTGGGCTCAGCGGCTCAAATTAAAGCGATGAAGCAAGTTGCTGGTTCGGTTAAGGGTGAATTGGCCCAGTACCGTGAAATGGCAGCGTTTGCTCAGTTTGGTTCTGACCTTGATGCGGCGACGCAGAAAATGTTGAACCGTGGTGCGCGTTTGGTGGAGCTGCTGAAGCAACCACAATTCTCGCCGCTTAAAACTGAAGAGCAAGTTGCTGTGATTTTTGCCGGTGTTGAAGGCTATATCGATGCTGTTGGCGTTCGTGACGTTCAAAAGTTCGAGCAAGGCTTGCTTGGCGCGTTGCGTGGTAAACACAAAGATTTGCTTGATACGATTGCGAAAGAGAAAAAGATTTCTGACGAAACTCGTGAGAAACTGCATGCAGCGATTGGCGGATACGCCAAGACTTTTGCAGGTTAAGCAACTTAGGTTTTGACAAGGAGCTGAGGTGCTATGCCCTCATTGAAGGACCTGAAAAACCGGATATCTTCGGTCAAGTCGACCCAGAAGATCACCAAGGCAATGCAAATGGTTGCAGCTGCAAAGCTGCGCCGTGCGCAAGAGAATGCTGAAAGTGCCCGGCCATACGCAGAGCGCATGAATGATGTGCTTGCCGGTTTGGCCGCGGCCTATAAGGGCCGTGAAGGTGCGCCTGCGCTTCTTGGTGGAAACGGTAAAGATCAGACACAATTGCTTATCGTCGCATCCGCAGAGCGTGGTCTTTGCGGCGGCTTCAACTCATCCATTGCGCGGCTTGCCCGCGATCATGCGAATGAGTTGATTGCGCAAGGCAAAACCGTCAAAATTCTTTGTGTCGGCAAAAAAGGATATGACGTTTTAAAGCGTTTGTTCGCTGACCAAATGGAAGATCTGATCACTTTGCGTGAAGTGAAACAAATTGGATATGCGAACGCTAAAGATATTGGCGATCGTGTATTGGCAATGTTTGACGCTGGTGAGTTTGACGTAGCGACGTTGTTTTATTCAAAGTTTAAGTCTGTCATTAGCCAGGTGCCAACTGCGCATCAGCTTATTCCAGCTTCTTTTGATGAAGACCAGGCAACTGGTGAAGCGACCAACTACGAATATGAGCCAAGCGAAGAAGCGATTTTGGAAGACTTGTTGCCACGTAACGTGTCAGTGCAAATTTTCCATGCGCTACTTGAAAACGCTGCCGGCGAGATGGGTGCCAAAATGTCTGCAATGGACAATGCTACCCGTAATGCTGGCGACATGATCAATAAGCTTGAAATTAGCTACAACCGTCAGCGCCAAGCTCAGATCACTAAAGAATTGATTGAAATTATCTCAGGCGCGGAAGCGCTCTAAGAAGAAACGAGGACAGACCATGGCTGCAAAAGCGAAACAGGTCGGACGAATTGCGCAAGTCATTGGCGCGGTGGTAGACGTTGAGTTTGACGGCGAACTACCTCCAATTCTTGGCGCACTCGAGACAGAAAATAACGGCAACCGGATGATATTGGAAGTCGCTCAGCACTTGGGTGAAAACACGGTACGTACGATTGCTATGGACACTTCTGAAGGGCTCGTTCGCGGGCAGGAAGTTCGCGATCTAGGTTCAGCGATTACGGTTCCAGTTGGCGAAGGTACACTTGGCCGGATTATGAACGTGATCGGTGAGCCGATTGACGAAGTAGGGCCAATTGAATTTAAAGAACAACGCGCCATTCACCAAGATGCGCCAGACTTTGTTGAGCAATCACCAGAAGCTGAAATTCTAGTAACCGGTATTAAGGTTGTGGATTTGTTGGCGCCTTATGCGAAGGGCGGTAAAATTGGCCTCTTCGGTGGTGCTGGTGTTGGTAAAACAGTTCTTATTCAAGAGTTGATCAACAACGTTGCTAACAATCACGGTGGTTACTCTGTGTTTGCGGGCGTTGGTGAGCGTACTCGTGAAGGTAATGACCTTTACTGGGAAATGATTGAATCTGGCGTGAACCAACCTAAGGGTGCAAAAGGTTCTAAATGTGCGCTTGTGTTCGGTCAAATGAACGAGCCTCCAGGCGCGCGTGCTCGTGTGGCCCTAACAGGTCTAACCGTTGCGGAACAGTTCCGTGATGATGGTCAGGACGTGTTGTTCTTCGTTGATAACATTTTCCGCTTTACCCAAGCTGGTTCTGAAATGTCAGCGTTGCTTGGCCGTATTCCTTCAGCCGTGGGTTATCAGCCTACATTGGCCACAGACATGGGTGCCATGCAGGAACGTATTACAACCACTTCAAAGGGGTCAATTACCTCTGTGCAAGCGGTTTACGTGCCAGCTGATGATTTGACCGATCCAGCTCCTGCTGCGACCTTTGCACACTTGGATGCGCAAACAGTTTTGAACCGTGCGATCTCTGAAAAGGGTATTTACCCTGCGGTTGACCCACTGGATTCAAACTCACGTCTGCTTGATCCACAGGTTGTGGGTGAAGAGCATTATCAAGTGGCACGTGACGTTCAAGAAATCCTTCAGCGTTATAAATCGCTTCAAGATATTATCGCGATTTTGGGCATGGACGAATTGTCAGAAGAAGACAAGTTGACTGTGGCGCGCGCGCGTAAGATCGAGCGTTTCATGTCTCAGCCATTCCACGTTGCGGAAATCTTTACAGGTACTTCAGGTATCTTTGTTGGACTTGAAGACACTGTTAAAGCGTTTAAAGGCTTGGTTGCTGGTGAATATGACCACCTTCCAGAAGCTGCATTCTACATGGTTGGCACAATTGATGACGCCGTGAAGAAAGCACAAAAACTTGCAGCGGAAGCTGCGTAAAGGAACGAGGGTTTAATGGCCGACGGCATTAAAATCGATATCGTTTCACCAGAACACCTGGTGCTCAGTGAACAGGCTTCGTCTGTCACCGTGCCAGGTGCTGATGGCTACTTTACCGTTATGGGTGACCATGCGGCGTTGATGACAACGCTGAAAGCGGGATTTGTGACCGTCACAACTGGTGGTTCTGAAAAGACCTATTATGTGCAAGGCGGCTTCGCCGATGTTTCTGACGCGGGTCTGACCATTTTGGCAGAACAGGCAAAGTCAGGCGCTGACTTTGACCGCTCGGAGCTGGATGCCGCTATTGTGAGCGCACAAGAAGCACTTACTGGCGCAACAACTGATCAAGCAAAGCAAGAAGCACAAACAGCCCTTGATGGTTGGAAAAACTTGATGCTTGAGCTTGATGTAGTGGGTTTGCCTAACTAACACATATAGCCAGAATTAATTATTTAACCCGCATATTTCGGTATGCGGGTTTTTTATTGTTCGAATTTTGTTTCCAATGCGTTCTTGATTTTTAGTAAGGGGGCGTTAACTGCTTTTCCAGTAAATTTGAGATGTACAAGATGTATATTGTCCAATTTTTTAAACTACATACCAATTTCGGATCCTTAAATATTCATTCGAATTGGCTGGCGATCTTGTACCTAAAGAATGACGTGTGGGGATTACACGTATCTAAAGGGGTAGATAAATGAGCTTTTTGTCGCGGTTGCAGATATCGCAGAAACTTCCGGCTTTGGTGGTTGGCAGTGTTGTTGCGGTGGGACTGGCACTAGGAACTGCGAGTGTTTTGGTCGGATCGAATTCAATCAAACACGCAGAATATGAAAAGTTGGAAACGGGCGCGGACATCCATGCGCATGAGTTGGAAACCTATTTCAAGAATATCGCGAGCGACCTTGAACTTAACGCCCACAACCCCTTTACGGTTTCAAGCTTAAAGTCTCTAAATGAGGCATGGGGTAAGATTGAGGGCGACAAAACAAAGGCGTTGCAGACCGCCTACATTGACAAAAATCCAAATCCGTTGGGTTCAAAGCATTTGCTGGATGCAGCGAAAACCGGCACCGAGTATGACAAACTTCACGGTGAAATCCACCCTACTTTCCGCGAGCATTTGGAGCGTTGGGGTTTTTATGATGTGTTCCTATTCAACGATCAAGGCGATCTGATCTATTCGGTTTTTAAAGAGCTTGACTATGCCACCAACTTTAAAACGGGCGGCGGAAAATGGGCAGATACGGATCTTGGAAACGCGTTTCGGGGTGCCTTGGCTTTGGATAAGGGCGAAGAAACTTATCTCGATTTCAAGCCATACGCACCAAGCGCG
The DNA here is from genome assembly GCF_051251695.1 of Maritalea sp. Lineage (NCBI taxonomy): Bacteria > Pseudomonadati > Pseudomonadota > Alphaproteobacteria > Hyphomicrobiales > Devosiaceae > Maritalea > Maritalea sp. Next base: position 79,850 of record NZ_JBPOEU010000017.1, read on the forward strand.
GACGCGCCTGCCAGCTTTATCGCGACGCCCATATTTGACGGCAAGAAACGTATCGGTGTTCTTGCTTATCAAATGCCGATTGATGCCATTAACAACCTGATGTCAAGCACCACCGGGTTGGGAGAAACAGGCGAATCGATCATTGTAGGCGGAGATCATTTCTTACGGAATAATTCCAAATTTACTGCAGGAAACGATATTCTGACAACTCAGTTTAAAGATGTTGCGGTTGACGCGGCGCTTAAAGGTTCGCCCACCCATGGAGAAATAAGCCATTACCGTGACATGAATTTGCTGATGGCTGCAGCTCCGTTCGAATTCCATGGGGTGCACTGGGCCGTTGTGGTTGTTCAAGGAAAAGCTGAAGCACTTGCTTCCATCAATAACTTGGTGTTGACCCTAGCTGGAATTGGCGCGGCGTTGGCGGCAATCATCGGCACATTTGGCTGGTTTTTCTCAAAAACGATCACCGACCCGATGTCCAAAATAGGCGACGTAATGGACGCCTTAGCAGCAAATGAGCTTGATGTTGTTGTTGAAGGTGTTGAGCGTGAAGATGAACTTGGCGATATGGCCCGTGCGGTTGAGGTGTTCCGTGAGAATGCAGTTCAAGTCGCAGAGCATGGTGTTGAAGAAGCCGCTCGCCAAAAAGCAATTGCTGAACGAAACGCAATGATGAGCGAACTTCAGCAGAGCTTGGGTATTGTTGTTGGCGCGGCAGCGGCGGGTGATTTCTCTCAGCGGGTTGGTGAAGATGTTGCTGATGATGAATTGGTCAAATTGGCGCGCAGCGTTAACTCCCTCGTCGAAACGGTTGATCGCGGTATTCGCGATACAGGTGAGGTTTTGGCAGCATTGGCCAATACC
>NZ_JBPOEU010000018.1:0-75779 GCF_051251695.1 Maritalea sp.
GAAAATGTTGATGCGGTCAGCCATATCTGGTTGAATATCCGCATTCAAAGCGATATCAGCGCTGATAAAGGTTTGAGCGTATTCACGCAAGAGGCGGAGCCCGATATGACACTGCAAAATCAGATTAAAGCGTGGGTTTTAATGCTCGCCCTGTTCATTTTATTCATGTGGGTATTTCGCGGCATTCTTTTGCCGTTCATCGCCGGGATGATTCTTGCCTATTTGCTCGACCCCGTTGCTGACCTTTTGGAGAAGATCAAATTCTCGCGGTTTTGGGCAACATTGACCATTTTGGTGGTCGCCGTGGCTTTGTTTGTCGGCCTGTTCTTGTTCATCGTGCCGCCTTTGGTGCAGCAAATGATCGGGTTGATTGAAAAACTGCCGGGCTATATTTTGCAATTGCAGACATATGCCACCCAATATGCACCAACATTTTATGAACAGATTGGCGAACGCCTTGGCGTCGAACGGGCAGCTGAGTTCGAAAAGTGGCTCAATCAACTCTTAAATCAAAGTGTAGGGTTTCTTGTTGATATCTCTACGCGGGTGGCGCAAAGCAGCCTTACATTGCTCAATGCTCTTGGTCTGATGATTGTGACGCCGGTTGTTGCTTTCTATTTATTGCTGGATTGGGATACGACGGTTAAGCGCGTTGATGAGCTTTTGCCTCGTTCGCACAGAACTGAAATACGAGAAGTCTTCCAAGACATCGATAAGGCCATGGCTGGTTTTATTCGCGGGCAAAGTTCTGTTGTGCTTATTCTCGCGGCATTTTACGCAACGTCGCTAACGCTTGTGGGCTTAAACTTTGGCCTAGCGATTGGCCTTGCGGCCGGGTTCTTTAGTTTTATCCCTTACGTTGGGTTTGTGGTGGGTTTCTTGCTTTCGATGGGCGTTGCCATTGTTCAGTTCTGGCCGGATTGGTTTATGGTGAGCCTTGTTTTCGGTATCTTCATGGTCGGCCAGTTTATTGAAGGCAATATCCTTTATCCCAAACTTGTGGGGCGCTCTATTGGTGTTCACGCCGTGTGGCTGATGTTTGCATTGTTCGCATTTGCGTCGCTTTTTGGCGCAGTTGGTGTGCTGCTTGCGGTGCCAATGGCTGCCATTGCTGGTGTTTTGGGACGCTTTGCCGTTAAGAAATATTTGGAAAGCCCACTTTATGAGCCAATTGCTGATGTGCCCGAGAGCAAAATAAAAGAGCTGACGGAGCCAGAAGAAGGCTCACCCAACTAGCGCATGGCAAACGACATCAACAAACCAAATACGACACAACAGTTGGTCCTTGATTTGCCGGTAGAAACGGCGATGGGCGAAGCGGACTTTGTTGTTGGGGCTGGTAACAAGCAGGCATATGACCATTTGTTGGTGACTAATGATTGGCCAGCTCAGGTTTCCATTTTGTACGGGTCTGCGAAGTCAGGCAAAACGCATCTCGCCGGTATTTGGGCAAAACATATGGATGCTCGTCGCCTATCGAAAGGCGATGAATGGCCTGAATATTTGGAAACCGATTTGTTGGTCGAAAATGCTGATCTATTATGGATGGGTGAGGTGTCGCTTTTCAATCTTTTGAACCAAGCCATGCGCTCAGATTTTCGGGTTGTGCTTACGGCCGCAAAACATCCCAATGAATGGGATTTGCAAACGGATGATGTGCGGTCGCGCCTTCGGCTGGCCCATTCGGTCGAAATAGCGGCTTTGGATGATGCGCATCTAATGCATTTATTTGTGAAGCTATTTGATGACCGTCAAGTGCAAGTCGATCCGTCGTTGATAAGCTATGTGATGCCACGGATGGAACGTTCGCCTGCCAATGTCGTTGCCCTTGTTCAAAAGATGGACGAATTGGCGCTTTCGCGCGGCAAGGCGATCACCAAGCGCGTGGCGGCAGAGGCCATGGAGCAGCTTGCGAAAGAGTGAGTGATTGGGCCCACTGTAACTTAACTGCCATAAACCTGATCTAAAGGTATGGATTACATGATATTTTGCGCTGTAAGAGCGCCAACTTGAGGCAATAAAATGGACAATGTCGCACCAGAGCAATTAGCACCAGAGGCCAGTTCTCTTTGGGAAAGTCCAGCGCGCTTCGTCAATAGAGAAGTATCTTGGCTGCAGTTTAACATGCGGGTTCTGGAAGAGGCGGGCAATCTTGCCCATCCACTATTGGAACGTTTGCGGTTCGTCTCGATTTCAGCGAGCAATTTAGACGAGTTTTTCATGGTGCGTGTTGCCGGATTGAAGGGGCAATTACGGGCAGGGGTCACCCGTCTTAGTGCAGACGGCATGACGGCCGGTGAACAATTGGATGAAATAACGGCACTAGCGCAGCATCTACATCTCGAACAGCAGGACAATTGGCAAGATATTCGCGAGGCGCTTGAAGGCGAGAATATTGTCTTGCACAATACCGACGAACTTTCTTCAGAACAGATTGAGTATTTGGAGCAAATGTTCAAGGAAGAGATTTTTCCGGTTCTGACGCCGATGGCGGTTGATCCCGCACATCCGTTCCCCTTTATTCCCAATTTGGGTTTTTCCCTTGCTTTTGAACTTCAACGGCCCGGTGAGGATGACTCACTAACTGCACTTGTTCGCGTGCCGAACAATGTTAGTCGATTCGTGCATTTGCCAGAAGAATTAACCAGCGGCAAACGCATTGAGATGGTGACCATCGAAACCCTCATCAATCTGTTTTTTGAGAGTTTGTTTCCCGGTTATGAAGTAATCGGTTCAGGCGCGTTCCGGGTTATTCGTGATAGCGAAATGGAAATTGATGACGAGGCGGAAGACCTTGTTGTGGAATTTGAATCGGCGTTGCGGCAGCGTCGACGCGGGCAAGTGATCCGTTTGGAAATCCAACGGTCGATGCCGCGCAAATTGCGTAAGCGCATTGCTGAGGAATTGCATGTAGGTCAAGAAGACACGTTCGAAGTTGAAGGGTTCTTGGCACTGGCCGATGCTTCAAATATTTGCGATGTTGATCGTCCAGACCTCAAGTTCAAGCCTTTCAATGCGCGTTTTCCTGAGCGGGTACGGGATCATTCGGGTGATTGTTTTGCTGCGATCAAGCAAAAAGATATTGTGGTCCACCACCCTTACGAAAGCTTTGATATTGTTGCTCAATTTTTGATGCAGGCGGCAAGCGACCCTGATGTGGTGGCCATCAAACAGACGCTTTATCGTACATCCAACAATTCCCCAATTGTTAAGGCGCTCATTCAAGCGGCAGAGGCGGGCAAGTCCGTGACCGCGCTTGTTGAACTCAAAGCCCGCTTTGATGAAGAAGCGAACATTCGTTGGGCGCGTGATTTAGAACGTGCAGGCGTACAGGTGGTGTTTGGATTTATTGAGTGGAAGACCCACGCGAAACTCAGCCAAGTTGTTCGACGGGAGAAAAAGGGCAAATTGGTTTCATATTGCCACATTGGCACCGGCAATTATCACCCAATTACGGCCAAGATTTACACAGATTTGAGCTATTTCACGTCGGATCAAACAATCACGCGTGAAGTTGCGCGGGTGTTCAACTTTATCACTGGTTATGCTCGCCCCACAGCGCTTGATTGCATTTCTGTTTCGCCCATGTTTTTGCGCACCAAATTGCTTCAACATATCGAACAAGAAATTGAACATGCCAAGGCAGGGGAGCCTGCCAATATTTGGTTCAAGATGAACTCTCTGGTGGATCCACAAATTATTGATGCGCTTTACTTGGCATCTCAGGCAGGGGTTCAAATCGATCTGGTTGTACGCGGTATTTGCTGCCTACGGCCCGGTATCCCAGGCTTTTCAGACAATATTCGAGTGAAGAGCATCGTTGGACGTTTTCTGGAACATTCACGCATATACTGTTTTGGACAGGGCCACGAATTGCCGTCGCGCAAGGCGGCTGTTTACATTTCGTCAGCAGACTTAATGCCCCGCAATCTTGATGGTCGTGTGGAAGTGCTGGTGCCGTTATACAACAAAACGGTGCATAAACAGGTACTTGACCGAATAATGGTCGCCAATATCAATGATAATCAACAAAGTTGGGAAGTGCTGCCGGATGGCACTTCGCGCCGAATCGAGCCACAAGAGGATGAGGTTGTGTTCAACGCACACAATTATTTCATGACCAATCCGAGCCTATCTGGTCGTGGTAGTGCGTCTGTGACAGACGGGCATGTTGATGAGGAAGATGATTGATCAAATCATTTGTTAAGTCGCTAAAAACACCGGCGGCGCAGGGGCGAATTTCAGACGGCAAACCAATTGCTGTGCTTGATGTGGGTTCAAACTCGGTCCGTTTGGTGATTTACGAGCGACATGTTCGTGCTCTTACGCCAATTTACAACGAAAAAGTTGCCTGTGGGCTAGGGCGCGGCATTGGCGAAACCGGCGCACTTGCGCAGGAGAATGTTGATCGCGCTTTGATTGCCATGCGCCGATTTGCACTGGTGTGCGAACTCAGCAAAGTGGGGGCGTTGCACATTCTGGCAACCGCTGCGACGCGGGACGCCAGCAATGGTGCGATGTTTATTGAAGCCGTTGAGGAAATAATGGGCGCATCTGTGCGCATACTTTCCGGCGAAGAAGAAGCTCATTTTGCAGCCCTGGGCACAATCGCAGGTATGCCACGCCAAACCGGCATGTTGGGTGATTTCGGTGGCGGTAGTCTAGAGCTGGCCATCGTGGACGGGGAAGCGCCAATAAGCGGCGAAACCCACCCCTTGGGGGCCATTCGCCTGCAAGAGGACAGCGATGGCTCTCCCGTTAAAGCCTACAAACTTGCTTGTGAACGTCTCAAGCAATCGGCTTTACTCGAAGAACAACATGGACCCGAATTCGTAGCCATTGGTGGCACTTGGCGGGCGCTCGCCAAGGTGCATCAGCAGGAAAATGATTATCCATTGTCGATGATACAGGGCTATCGGGTTGATGCAGATAGCATCATTGAATTGTGCAAAAAAATCATTGAGTTGGCGGACAAGAATGAAGCAATTTCATCTGTCCAAGGCCTTTCTTCTAACCGGAAAGAATTGCTTTCTTTTGGTGCTGCTGCCCTTCAAGCTGTGTTGGAGTTAGGCAAGTTCTCATCGGTGAAGTTTTCCGCTTTGGGCGTTCGTGAGGGTTATTTGTTTGGCCAGCTCGATGGTGCGGAACAAAAGATTGATCCGCTCATACAGTCTTGTGAGGATCTATCAATCTTGAGGTCGCGTTCGCCCCAACATGCGCAGGACTTGATCAAATTTACCAGTCAGTTTTTTGAGGCGGTGGGCAAAAAAGAAAACAGGACACAAACGCAGTTGCGTGAAGCTGCCTGCTATCTTTCGGACATTTCGTGGCGAGGCCATGCTGATTATCGCGGCGCGCAAGCCGTTGATGCGGTTGTGTTTGGCTCATTTGTTGGTGTTGACCATTTAGGCCGTGCCCATTTGGCCCGTACGTTGGCCGTTCGATATATGGGTTTGAAGCGCAAACATATTGACGATGAGATATTTGAGCTCTGCACGCCCAAATATGCAGAACACGCTGATTTGCTAGGTGCGCTGTTTCGGGTGGCATATTTGTTGTCGGCAGCTTTACCCAATGTGCTGCCAACAATGGAATGGCGCATGGAAGACGAAGAGCTGCATTTGATACTTCCAGACGGTATGGAAGTTTTAGCGGCGGAAAAAACGATCCGCCGCCTCAATCAGTTGGCCGCTTTTATGGGTGTCGAAGCCAAAATACTCACTGCGAAAACGGCCTAAAGGTCAATTTCGATCGGGACTATGCCCTCTGGGGTGGCGCCCAACGCCATTTTTCCGTGCTTTATGGCGAGTGCTTTGTCGCCGAAAACATTCCGGCGCCATCCTGAAAGCGCACGCACATCTGCTTCATCATCCAAAACGATGGAATCGATATCGTCGCTGCTTGCAATGATGCGGGGCGCGACGCCTTCACCTTCACTTACCGCTTTGAGCAAAACACGAAGTAAATCGCCGATCGCACCTTTAGGTGATGGTCCATTTGGCTTGCGTGGCACACTGGGCAAATCGTCCTTATCGATGGACTGCACTTCAGTGACGATCTTGATGATTTCTTCTGCGGATGATGAGCGCCCAAATCCCTTAGAAAAAGACCGCAGTCGGTCAAAGGCTTTAGCCGAGGTGGGTTGTTGTTGCGCCAATTCGTAAACGGCGTCGTCTTTGACCACCCGACCGCGAGGCACGTCTTGCTGCTGCGCTTTGGTTTCACGCCATGCAGCTAGTCTTTTCATCATCGCCAAATCGCGGGGCCGATTGACTTTCATCTTTAGTCGCTTCCACGCGTCCTCAGGCTGCACAAGATATTTATGCTTATCCATCAACGCGTTAAGTTCATCTTCAATCCAGGCGTGACGTTGCTTTTTGTCCAACAAGTCCAAAATATGGAGATAACAATCGCGCAGATGGGTAACGTCGCCAATTGCATAGGTGAGTTGTTTGTCAGTTAGCGGGCGGTGTGACCAATTGGTAAACCGTGAACTTTTGTCGAGTTGCGTGCCGGTGATTTGGCGCACCAAATTATCGTAAGAAACACTGTCGCCAAACCCACAAACGGCCGCTGCAACTTGGCTATCAAACACTGGTTGGGGTGCTTCGCCGGAAAGTTTTACAAATATCTCGATGTCTTGCTTAGCGGCGTGGAATACTTTTACGACTGATTTATCTTGGAACAATTCAAACATCGGCGACAGGTCAATATTGTCAGCCATCGGGTCAACAATGACCGCATCTTCTGGTGTTGCCATTTGAACCAAACATAGAATTGGCCAGTAGGTTGTTTCGCGCAAAAACTCTGTATCGACAGTAACAAAGTCAAAGGTTTTTGCTGCATTGCAGAAGTCTGCCAAGTCCTTTGTGGACGTGATGATTTTCATATTGTTCTTTTTATCCAGATCGACGTTTGAAACGGTCTTGTTTTTGGGGTAATGAGTGACAAGCTAGTGTGCGGTTTTTGAGCAAAGTTGCAAGCCTTGATGTGCGATCATCACAACGATGATCCATGTTCTTGGGCGACTGTGCTTGACAAACGGCGCACGGCATGCGCTTTTCCGCGCAAAATTTCCAAAACGGATGACCGGGATTGGTATAAAATGCACCGCTATCGTAGCCATACATGCGCAGACCTGCGTAAAACCCATGTTGGTGACACTGTTCGCCTTTCAGGCTGGGTTCACCGTGTTCGAGATCATGGTGGAGTTCTGTTTATTGACCTTCGCGATCACTACGGAATGACACAATGTGTTGTCGATCCTGATTCTGATGCATTCGGATTGGCCGAGACTTTACGCTCCGAATTTGTTGTGCGTCTTGATGGTGAAGTCAAAGAGCGTAGAGACGGCACAGCAAATGCTGATTTGCCGACTGGTGACGTGGAAGTATTCATCCGGGAAGTAGAGGTTCTTGGCGCTTCAAAAGAGCTACCAATGCCTGTGTTCGGAGATCAAGAATATCCTGAGGATATCCGCCTTAAACACCGTTTCTTGGATTTGCGTCGCGAACGTATTCACAACAATATCGTGATGCGCTCAAAAATCATCTCGCATTTGCGTTCGACGATGACAGATCAAGGCTTTATGGAATACCAGACGCCGATTTTGACGGCGTCTAGCCCTGAGGGCGCAAGAGATTTCTTGGTGCCGTCTCGTACGCACCCCGGTAAGTTCTATGCGCTGCCACAGGCACCGCAGCAGTTCAAACAGTTGCTGATGATTTCAGGTTTTGACCGTTATTTCCAAATCGCCCCTTGTTTCCGCGATGAAGATGCACGGGCTGACCGATCACCTGGTGAGTTCTATCAACTCGATATTGAGATGAGCTTTGTTGAGCAAGAAGATGTGTTCCAAGCGATTGAACCTGTATTGCGCGGTGTGTTTGAGAAATTTGGTAAAGGTAAATCTGTTACCCAAACTTTCCCGCGCATTCCCTACGCAGAATCAATGCGCAAATACGGTAACGACAAGCCTGACTTGCGTAACCCAATCGAAATGGAAAGCGTTACCGAACATTTTGCCGGTTCTGGCTTTGGCGTTTTTGCCAATCAGATTGCTAACGATCCTAAAGTTGAAGTTTGGGCTATTCCAGCACCAACTGGCGGTTCACGCGCGTTTTGTGACCGGATGAACAAATGGGCGCAAGGCGAAGGGCAACCTGGTCTTGGCTATATCTTCTTTAGAGACGGTGAGGGCGCAGGCCCTATTGCTAAGAATATTGGTCCAGAACGTACTTTGGCCATGCGGGATCAACTTGGCCTTAAAGACGGCGACGCTGTGTTCTTTGCCTGTGGCGTGCCATCCAAGTTTGTTAGCTTTGCGGGCGCAGCGCGCACCAAAGTCGGAACAGATTTGAAATTGATCGATGAGGATCGCTTCGATCTTTGTTGGATTGTCGATTTCCCCATGTTTGAGTGGAATGAAGACGAAAAGCGCGTCGACTTTTCGCACAACCCATTCTCCATGCCGCAAGGTGGCCTTGAAGCACTGGAAAACCAAGATCCATTGACGATCAATGCATACCAGTATGACATTGTGTGTAACGGATTTGAGTTGAGCTCTGGCGCTATCCGGAATCACCGTCCAGAAATCATGAAGAAGGCATTTGATCTCGCCGGTTATGACGAGAGCATTCTTTATGAGAAATTTGGCGGCATGCTTCGCGCGATGGAATTCGGCGCTCCGCCGCATGGCGGAATTGCACCGGGAATCGATAGGATTGTGATGTTGTTGTGTGGCGAAGAGAACCTTCGTGAAGTCACGGCATTCCCCATGAATCAGCAAGCGGAAGACTTGTTGATGGGCGCGCCATCTGACGTATCTGCTCGTCAGTTGCGAGAATTAAGCATTCGACTGAATCTGCCGACTGAGTAAATCTCGCTAACATATTGAAATTAAATAAAGACGGCGCCCGGTTCATATCGTGGTGCCGTTTTTGGTTAATTCGGTGTTAATCCTCCTTCGCTACAAGAAAACGAAGATAAATCGTTGATGTGTGGCAAAGTTGAAATCTCGAATATCTCATGTATTGATGTTCTTTAGCGCGATACTTGCTTTCGCGCCGGTCATCTCTGTGGATTATCTGCTTGATTCTTATGTTCGCATGCGCGGCATTCATGAACTTAAGATGGATGTAAATTCGATTGTTGAAGACACTCAGCTTTCTGTCGAATCCGCTACGAACACGCTTAAGAGCCTAACAAACAACAGCCCTTCATTGTGTACACCGACATTTTATCGCGCAGCTGCGGTTGAAATGCATAACAACCATATTTTGCGACAATTGATCGTCAATACGACTGATGGCGGGTTGCAATGTGCGCTTTATGGTGACGAATTCAACTATATAGCGATTACTCCCACAATGGGCATGCCCGGTGGGCCGCAGGAAATGACTGTGGTTCGGATGGATGGTAGCGAAATTCCGTTGCTTAAGGTTTCTCTGCGCGTTCGGCCTGGCAAGGAAATTTCGGCATTTGTACCCATAAATGCTCATATGCTCGACCCCGTTCATGGTGGTGTCGAAAAGGCGATCATGACTCGCTTCACATTGTCGAGTGGTCTTGCCATCCATGAATTTGGTGATCCTCTTCGTTTCTTTGATGACCCGCACCCAGACGAGAATTTTCTGTATGTGGAGCAAATGGCTCAAAATGTGCCTATCTCGGTTTCTGCTGCGGTCCCAGTTGACATAATCGCCGCCGAATACGCCGATCTAAATATTGGATTTACGGTTGTGGCCAGTTTGGCTAGCTGCGTGTTCTTGTGGCTTTGTGTTCAATATGTTCGACGCTCTCAAGTGCCGACCTTTGACTTGGAACGCGCCATTAACGATGGTGAGCTGCGGCCGCGTTATCAGCCTGTAATTGACTTGCAAACCGGGCAAATCGCTGGTTGCGAGGTGCTTATTCGATGGGAAAAGCCAAACGGGGAAATTATATCGCCGGGAGCATTTATTGAATATGCGGAATTGAGTGGCTTGGCCATTCCCATGACGCTTTCGATGATGGAGCAGGTTCGCGATGATTTGGAAGATTTGTGTGATCGTTATCCTCACCTCAAAATTGGCATCAATCTATTTGAACGCCATTTCCGCGACGGCTCAATCGTTGAAGATGTTCAGTCGATATTTGGGGCGACAAACATTCGCTATAGCCAGCTCGTGTTTGAAATCACCGAAAGACAACCTCTTTCAGATATAGCTGGTGTGAACGCGATTATTCACGCCTTGCGCGATTTGGGTGCGAAAGTTGCGCTTGATGATGCGGGAACCGGTCATTCCAACTTGGCTTATATTCAAAAGCTGGGGATCGATATCGTTAAAATCGACCGGGTGTTCGTGGAATTGATCAAGCACCGCAATCAACCTGTGCCCGTGGTTGATGCGCTTATTGGTATGGCGTTTGAACTGGGTACTGAGATTATTGCAGAGGGTGTGGAAACAGAAGAGCAGGCATTGTATTTGCGCAAAAAAGGCATCCGCCAGGCGCAAGGCTTTTTGTTCGCGCCAGCGTTGCCAATCGACGCATATCTTGCTCTCGCTGAGCGGATGAATGAGGGGCGCGACCATCTTGAGGAGCCACCCAAAGATGAGCAGATCGATGATCTCGTGAATTTTGAAGATGATGATCAGCTTGATCAGGCTTCTCGAGCAAACGATTCCGCACCAGACGCAGAAGACGCCAAGGCCTCCGATACCGCTGAAGATGCCGGGCTTGAAGGAACCGGGGCCACAGAAGAAAAGCGCGCAGAAACAAAACCTGAAAAAATTGCTGTGAAAAAAGTTGATATCCAAGAAGGTATAAGTCTTGTCGACATTGCTGAATCGGAACTCAACGAAGGAAATAAAGATAAATTCGCCGTTTAAGCAGCTGACCAGTTTCACAAGATATGTCGGATGTGATTTACTACCGAAAATACACGGCAAAGCAAATCTGGTGCTTTTCTTTTCTTCGGTTTAGTGGCAGACCAGAATAGCAATTTAAAGAGGTAAGCCGATGACGCAAGATCCACGCGAAACCCAGAGTTCTATGCGCGAGGCGGCGCTACATTTTCACAAGTACCCGAAACCGGGCAAACTTGAAATTCGCCCCACCAAGCCTTTGGGCAACCAGCGTGATCTAGCTCTTGCTTATTCTCCCGGCGTTGCTGCACCTTGCGAGGAAATTGCCGAGAACCCACATTTGGTTTCAGACTATACTTCACGGGGAAACCTTGTTGGGGTTATTTCAAATGGTACTGCCGTTTTGGGCCTTGGTGCGATTGGTGCTTTAGCGTCGAAACCGGTGATGGAAGGCAAGGCGGTTCTTTTCAAGAAGTTCGCCGGAATTGACGTTTTTGATATCGAAATTGACGAGAATGATCCGCAAAAATTGGTTGAGGTGATTGCGCCGCTAGAACCGACATTTGGCGGGATCAACTTGGAAGACATCAAAGCCCCTGAGTGTTTTGAAGTCGAAGAAGCATTGCGCGAGCGCATGCAGATACCCGTATTTCATGATGACCAGCATGGTACTGCGATTATTGTTGCGGCTGCGGTGATAAATGGTTTGCGGTTGGCCAAGAAGAGCGTTGAGGACGTTAAAATTGTGACGTCTGGAGCAGGGGCCGCGGCTATTGCTTGTTTGAACCTGCTGATCAGCCTTGGTGCCAAACGCGAGAATATTTGGGTTGCGGATCGTGATGGTTTGGTCACCAAGCAGCGCCTGAATTCTATGGATCGTTGGCGGGCTGCATTTGCCCAAGATACCGATAAAACCGCTATGGCAGAGGTCATGGATGATGCAGATGTTTTTATCGGATTGAGCGCTGCTGGCGTATTGAAGCCAGAACTACTGAAGAAGATGGCAGCAAATCCGTTGATAATGGCACTGGCTAATCCGACACCTGAGATTATGCCTGAATTGGCGAAAGAAGCCCGACCTGATGCGATGGTCTGCACGGGGCGTTCAGATTATCCAAATCAAGTGAACAACGTCCTTTGTTTCCCCTTCATGTTCCGTGGAGCGCTTGATGTGGGCGCAACAGCAATCAATGAAGAAATGAAGATGGCTGCGGTTCACGCCATCGCGAAATTGGCGCATGAACCGGCCTTGGAAGCTTCAACAGCGGATGCTGGCTCAACTTTTGGCCCCGAATATCTTATTCCTAACCCGTTTGACCAACGTTTGATTTTGCGCATTGCGCCTGCAGTCGCGAAAGCCGCGATGGATAGTGGTGTAGCGACGCGGCCAATCAAAGATTTTGGCATTTATCATGACACTTTGAACCGTTTCGTATTCCGGTCCGGCATGGTGATGAAGCCAATCATCGATTTGGCGCGATCCAATCCTAAACGTGTTGTTTTTGCTGATGGCGAAGACGAGCGCGTGTTGCGCGCTGCGCAAGTGGTTTTGGAAGATGGCATTGCTAAGCCGATTCTTATTGGCCGTCCGGGTGTGATTGAAAGCCGCATTGAGAAATTTGGCTTGAACTTGGAGGTCGGCAAGGATTTCGAGGTGATCAACCCAGAAGATGACCCTCGTTATCGCGACTATGTTGATTTGTTCCATTCCCTTGTTGGTCGATCAGGTGTGACACCGGATACGGCCCGTACCATTGTGCGGACCAACACAACGGTTATCGGCGCATTAGCCGTGAAACGTGGTGACGCCGACGCCTTGGTTTGCGGTCTGCAAGGCCGATATATTAAGCACGTACGCGACATTAAATCGATCATTGGCATGGTTGAAGGCGCGACCGATGTTTCTGCGCTGTCGATGCTGATCATGCGTCGTGGCGTATTCTTTTTCGCAGATACCTATGTGACAATGGACCCGAGCCCTGAGGAGTTGGTTGAAATCGCTCTTCAAGCGCAGGAGCACTTGAAACGATTCAACATTCAGGCAAAAGCCGCGTTGTTGAGCTATTCTAACTTTGGGTCACGAGACGGCGATTCGTCACATAAGATGCGTCAGACCTATCAAAAATTGAAAGCTGCTGCGCCAGAGATGATTGTAGAAGGCGAAATGCAAGGTGATTTGGCGCTTAGCCAAATGTTGCGTGAACGCTATATCGGGAAAGGTGAATTGGAAGGCGAAGCCAACCTTTTATTGTTCCCGAACCTTGATGCGGCTAACCTTTCAATGACTTTGGTTAAAGAGTTGAACGACGCGCTTTCTGTGGGCCCAATTCTAATGGGAACCGCAAAGCCTGCGCACATTCTTTCACCATCTGTTACCAGCCGGGGCATTGTTAATATGACAGCGGTTGCTGTTTCAGAAGCAGTGGCAGCGGACGCTGAATAACGTCCGCTTTTCTTGATTTATTTCGTTGTCAGATCGACTTCGAACAAGTCGAGAAAATTGTTGTGTTGTTCAATTTGCTCGTCGGAGAAATCGCTAGCCAACGTCCAAGTTATGAACTGGGTCGTAAGGTTTTCGACTGTGGTTATTGTATAGGTAAATACGATATCAACGCCTCGCCAACAACTCCATCATTGGCCTGGGCGATGGTAACTGACGCCATGATTGCTATGAGCGTTGCACCCACTATTTTTCGAATTGCGCTTAAATAAATCATGGAGCGTGTTCCTCAATATCTTTATTGAAATGCAGTTTCTGCGAACGATCTGAGTTTACGTGAATGGATCGAATGAGCTGGGCGTTGGCGTAAAATTTCCATTGCCCTTATGCCGATTTCAAGGTGTTTGCTAACTTGCGTGCGATAGAAATCGCTGGCCATGCCTGGTAATTTGAGTTCGCCGTGCAATGGTTTGTCCGACACGCAGAGCAAGGTGCCATAGGGCACCCGGAAGCGGAAACCGTTGGCGGCAATCGTAGCACTTTCCATGTCTAGAGCGATCGCGCGGGATTGGGAAAGCCGCTGGGCGATTTCGTTTTGATCACGTAATTCCCAATTTCTATTGTCAAATGTCGCCACGGTACCGGTCCGCATAATACGTTTCTTGTCCACTCCGGTAAGTTGGGTGATTTCACCCACTGCTTGCTCCAGCGCTACTTGAACTTCTGCAAGGGCTGGTATTGGCACTGAAATGGGCAGATCATCATCCAGAACGTGATCTTCTCGCACATAGGCGTGCGCCAGCACATAATCGCCAAGGTTTTGAGAATTCCGCAAGCCTGCGCAATGGCCCAACATCGTCCAAGCGTGAGGGCGCAGCACCGCAATATGGTCGGTGATGGTTTTAGCGTTTGATGGGCCGACGCCTATGTTGACCATGGTGATGCCGGACCCATGCTTGGCCTTTAGATGGTAGGCTGGCATTTGCGGCTCACGCGGAGGTTTTTCGCCAGTAGACTCGCCGTTGGCATTTACATTGTGGGTTATCATGTTTCCCGGTTCGACGAACGCGTGATAATCGGGGTGGCCTTCGTCCATCCATTTGTGTGCAAGACGACAGAATTCCTCGATATAGAAACTGTAGTTGGTGAACAGCACGAAGTTTTGGAAGTGCTCTGGCTTGGTGGCTGTGTAATGGGACAAACGATGCAACGAATAGTCCACACGCGGCGCAGTAAAGGCAGCTAGCGGGTAGGGGCCGCCCTTTGGTGGGATGAAGGTGCCGTTGGCGATTTCATCGTCCGTATGGGCCAAATCTGGCACATCGAACATGTCCCGCAATGGAATACCCAATGCATGAATGGCGTCGCCATCCAATGTGGTGGTTGGGTCTAGGGCGAAGTGAACCGGAATTGGGGTTTCAGATTCGCTGATTTGAATTTCGCAATCGTGATTTTTCAGCAATTGTGAGAATTGTTCAGTCAAATAATGCTTGAACAATTCGGGTTCTGTAATGGTTGTTTGATAGATGCCCGGCGAGTGAAGAAAGCCATAGGGCAGATGGGAATCTACTTTTTGGTAGCTATGTGATCTCACGCTCGCTTGAGGATATGTGGCACGAATACGCCCCCCCGGAGGTTTGCCGTTTGAAAGTTCGCGCACTGCGTCACGAATAAACTGCGTGTTCCGGTCATAAATCTTTGCCACATAATCCCGCGCCTTGACGGGGTCGGTGAATGATTTCTTGTCCAATGGGGTGGGGCGAACTATTTCCATTTGATCTCCATTATTGTTCTAAATATCTGATCCGCGAGGTGGTGCGGCAGCACGGTTTCAAAATCATAGCGTTAGAATTCAGACTTGTCTTTATTTCCTCGTGGAAGTTTTTTGAATTCGAGCCGCAAGTTTTTTGATCACAAGAATGTGACGCCTCTTTAAAGATGAGTTTGGTGACCCATATTTAATTCAAGTGGTCGGCAATGCCCTTTGCTGATCACGATGGTCGCCGCTGGATATGTCCCCTTTGCAGCCCTCAACCATGTCTAGCGGCGACCCAAATCTTGACCTCCCACAAATTTTGACTTCCCAATGGCTGGTGCATTCACATGCGCCTGCATTTTTGTTTAGCCATCGCAGACAAGTATTTGCGGTGGTTAAGCGGTGGCTCGACGTTCAGCCTCGATGCTTGCCTGAATGAGGTCTTTTTGCATTAAATCTGCAATCGTGGGCATCATTCTAGAGAATACGGCAGCCATCACCTTTGACATGAAGGTTTTTGGAGTGGCCCTGAAATGCAGCGTAACCTTTGTGTAATCGCCTGCGGGTTCAAGTGTGTACGTGGTGATATATTCTGTGCCACGGCTGAAGGCCTTCACAACGAAAGTGTCTGGCGCATCCATTTGCGTCACTTCCATCTCTTCAGTTGCTTCGCGGCCCATCATGATGCGTGTTTCTCGCACGCGGGAGCCTACGGCAACTGGACCGTCGGTCAGCATTTCGACTTTAAGAATGCCATCGATATAGTTCGCAGCATTGGGGAAGTCAGAAATCACATTAAAAGCGGTTTGTTGATCCGACATGAACTGCTGTGAAACGGTTAAGCTGGGCATTCCAATATTCCTACTCTGGGTACTTTTGGGCCATAAACTGTACGGATTTGGTCACCATTTCTTCTAATATTGATTCATCAATGTCGCTTAGGCGCTTGATGTATAGACAACTTTTGCCGGTTTTGTATTTGCCTATTTTTTCAAGGAGTTCATCATAATCTGAAAATCCACTCATGATGTACAATACTATGTTTGCTTTTCTCGCTGCAAATCCTGAACGCATGAAGTCGCCTTCGCGACCACTTTCATATTTGTAATGATAAGTGCCAAACCCAATAATCGAGGTGCCCCACATTTTGGCCGGTGCGCCGACAATACGTTCCATCATTTCTTTGATTTTAAGGCAATCAAGGCGCTTTGTTTCGTCTTCAATTTGCAAAAGATACGCGTCAACGTCAGCGCTTGTTTCGAGTGTTTTGTTCTGATTTTTTGTCATTTTGGCCCCTCCGAACGCATCAAAACATATCTGTTGGCACGCTGGCTAGGGCGCCTATTCAGTGACCTCGTGCCGGTTGCCAAACTCTGTCACCGCGCGGGAAATGATGGCTTCAAGAATTGATTCATCTACATCACTTAAGCGTTTGATATATAGACAACCTTTGCCAACCTTATGCTTACCCAATTGGGCGAGAAGCGGATCTTTTTTGTCTGGATACCATAGGACATGCAACGTTATTTGAGCCTTCCGATTGGCAAATCCAATGCGAAATGTTTCACCGGAATGACCGCTTGGATATTTGTATTTGTAGCTTGAATATCCGATGAGGCAAGGTCCCCACATCTTTGCTTCCCAACCGGAGATGGTGGACATCATTTGGTGGATTTTGGTGCAATCTGCCCGACGCGTCTCATCTTCAATTGTAGTGAGGAATTCCTCTGGAGTGGTTTGTTCTGTCATAATAGAGATGTCATCACATTCTTAGTTTTGCCGTCAAGAATTTCCTTGAGGTCAGTTAGTTATTAAGCTAATTGACTAAATCATGAATGAGAATTTTGCATTTATTGCCAACGCATTGGCACACGAAAAACGCTTGAAAATATTGGAATGGCTCAAAGATCCAGTTCGACATTTTCCGCCGCAAGTTGACGGCGATTTGGTGAAGGATGGCGTTTGTTCCGGATTCATCGCCGATAAACTGAATGTGAGCCCTCCAACGGCTTCGGCTCATCTGGCGTTGTTGCGTGACGCAGGACTGGTAACGCCGAAGCGGATCAAGAAGTGGACGTTTTACAAACGCGATGAGGTTGCCATTCAACAAATGGCCGAACGAATTGCGAAAGAGCTTTAGGGATATACACATGGACGAAATTGCAACGATCGAGAAAGCGAACCAGCTCGCAATTGAATATTTGGATAACGTAACAGATCGCCGTGTTTTCCCCGATGAAGATGGATTGGCGGGGTTGAAGGCGTTTGAAGAAGCGCTGCCATCTCAGCCTAGTGATCCGGCTGAAACGTTGCATTTGTTAAATAAATACGGCACGCCAGCAACGGTGACATCAAATGGTGGTCGATATTTCGGGTTTGTGATTGGCGCAACATTACCTGCTGCTGCCGTTGCAGAACGTTTGGCTGCGGCTTGGGACCAATGCGGGTCATCGTTTGTGAATGCGCCTGTTGCCGCCAAATTGGAAGAAATTGCTGCTGATTGGGTTTTGGACATACTTGATCTGCCGCGCGAAAGCCGAATTGGTTTTGGCACCAGTGCGACCGCCTGCGGCTTGTCGGTCCTTGCTGTCGCTCGCCGTACCTTGCTGAAGCGTAAGGGCTGGGACATCGACGCCGACGGATTGATTGGTGCGCCAGAAGTGAAGTTGATTATCCCCGAAACTGTGCATGTGACCGTCAAGAAGGCGGCCAAGCTGCTTGGTTTTGGTTTAAACCGCTTGATAATTGCACCATGTGACGACAAGGGACGCGTGGACGTTACCCAATTGCCAGAACTCGATGATTTGAGCATTCTTTGCCTGCAAGCGGGTGAAGTAAACATGGGCGAGTTTGACCGCTTTCCCGAACTGATTGAAATCGCTCGCGCGGCTGACGCTTGGGTCCATGTTGATGGCGCATTTGGGCTTTGGGCACGGGCGAGCAAATCAAAGAAGCATCTCACAACTGGTGTTGAATTGGCCGACAGTTGGACGACGGACGGGCATAAATGGCTCAACACGCCATATGATGGCGCGATGGCGATCTGTCGTGACGGTCAAGCTTTTGCTCAGACATTGAATTCGGATGCTGTATATTCAACAGCTGAACCTTATGCACAGAAGAACCTTGTTCTTGAATTTTCACGTCGGGCGCGTGGCATACCGATTTGGGCGGCGTTGCGTTCCTTGGGTCGGCAAGGGGTCGACGACATGGTCACCAAGCATTGCGCCCAAGCACAGCGAATGGCTGAGGGGCTAAAGGCCTTAGGCGTGACTGTCTTGAACAGTGTGGTGATCAATCAAGTTCTTTGTACTCTGGGCAGTGAAGAAAAGAACGCAGCGCTGTTGCAGCGCATTTCGGATGAAGGTGAAGTTTGGTTCGGCCCTTCAAAATGGCAGGGCGCGAGTGTTTTTCGATTGTCTGTTTCCTCTTGGCGCACAACGGACGACGATATTGACCGGGCTATAGCCTCGATTGGCCGTGCCATTGAAGCGAATTAGGCGCTTCGGGGTTGAATAATTTCCAATTTGTGGGCATAACCCGCGCGCAGCATCGCTTTCCTGCATGATTATATGATGTAATCGGTTTGCGGGGACAAGTTTTAGGCGAAGCGGCGCGGGCATCTCTTTTAGATGGGGTGCTGAACAAAGGAGCTCACATGCAACTGGCGTTTGTCATTCCGGCCTTTAATGAAGAAGGTCTTATTGGTCGTTGTCTTGAATCTGTGGTCAAACGGGTTAAGGCATCTGGTGCTGAATGTGAGATCATTGTTGTCAACAATGCTTCGACCGATCGCACCAAGGAAATCGCAGAAAGCTTTGAAGGCGTCACCGTTGTTGATGAATTCGACAAAGGCTTGGTTTATGCGCGCCGTGCTGGGTTCAATGCTTCCACAGCGGAATTGGTCGCGAATATCGACGCGGACACAGAATTGCCTGAAGGGTGGATCGAAACCGTTCTGACGACTTTTGAGAAGCGTCCTGAACTCGTTGGTTTGAGTGGTCCTTACATTTATTACGATCTATCGCTGTGGAACCAGATGCTTGTGCGCATGTTCTACTATATTTCCTTTGCCGTTTATTTGCTCAATCGGTTCGTTCTCAAAGTTGGGTCGATGATCCAAGGTGGCAATTTCGTTATCCGCCGTTCCGCATGGAACAAGGCAGGGGGATATGACACGTCTATTTCCTTTTATGGCGAGGATACGGACATTGCAGTGCGGCTTTCAAAAGTTGGCCCGGTAAAATGGACGTTTAAACTGCCGATGCGGACATCGGGTCGTCGATTGACCGAAGAAGGTGTGTTCCAAACGGCCGGTGTTTATGTTTTGAACTTTTTCTGGGTAACCTTTCGCGGCAAACCAGCCACCAAAAGCTATACCGACGTTCGTCCGGGCGACGAAAAGTAAGTAATTTCAACGTTTTTGGCCTTTGCTAGGTACTGAACCGTCTTGTTTCAAGGCGGTTTTTTGCCATTATTTTTATGCCTTTCACTTGTTCTTTGCGCATTAAGGCCCACATTTGCGGTAACAATGCAGCAAAGGAGACCAAATCATGGTTGATGAAAAGCGCAAAACATCTGAAGAACCCAAAGGCGGCTGGGAAAGCTTTACCGAAGAAATTGAAGTCGCGGGCAGCAAGCTTATCGAGGAAATCACAAAGTTGGTTTCTGAAGGCAATGTGCGCAAACTACGTGTTCGCTCGGCAAATGACGACTTGGTCATCGAAGTACCATTGACCGGCAGCGTGGTTGTTGGCGGCGTCGTAATGCTTGCAGCGCCTTGGTTGGCCATTCTTGGTGGTCTAGCTGGCGTTTTGGCAAAAGTAAAAATCGAAGTTGTGCGCAGTGTCGATAGCGCGTCTGCCGATGGTGAAGATGCGCGCCCGAAGAAGAAAAAGAAGAAGAAAAACAAAGTGTAAGCATATTGTTTTTCCAAGCGTTTGCGTTTCACTGAGTTGCGCAAATGTTCTGACCTCCCAATATCTGCCCCGGTTTTGCCGGGGCTTTTTTGTGTAGGCTTACCTTTTTGATGTCGCACTGACAGCGTTTGGTTTTGATCCCGGCTCGGGGGCCGGGAGGGCGCATTAGGGTGGGTAATTTACCTTTCCTATTTGGCCGCCCCGGATTTGATCTGGGGTCTAATTTTATGTTCCGTGGCCATGACTTGTTTTGGTTTTTGGATATTCCTGCGCATTTTTCGTGCCGCCGTTGTCCGCTTCGGTACCAACCCCGGCACCCCCGACGCATTTTGCATGCCGCCTTTGTTCGCTTTGCTCCCGATCCCGTCACCCCGAGCATTTTTCATGCCGCCGTCGCGAACTACATTCGCTTCCCCGGCACCCCCGCCGGTGGGAAAAACTGTGAGGCCAAGTTTTGGGCCGCGGGCAAACTCCGGGTGTGACGAGGCACCCAACATGCTTGCGCATTTGGACTGTCATGTAAGGGCAGATGCACGAGGCGTTTATGGTCTCGTCTTGTGGTATTTTAAAAAATGAGACGATAAACGCCTCGTGCGATTGAGATTTTTCGCGTTGTTCCGATACCCCAGAGTGCTTGACCCTTTTATCTCTTAACCTGCACTCTTGCCAAAACTGATTTGATCTCCATGTTCTATGGTGATCATTTGGCGATCGCTCTGCGTGCAATGTGCAACTTAGAGCAAAGACGGGGCTCAGTTCCCGCCAAGTGGCTTATGGCTGCCTTCGGCGTCGGGCAGGATAACGGATGGCTGCGTACCGATATGGCGTCCCCAATCGGCCTCAACCTCTTCGTTGTTTGAGCCGCCGTCGCGAACTGCGTTCGCTTCTGCGGTAATGCGAGTATTTTGCACACCGCCGTTGGTCGCTTTGCTCCCGACCCCGGCATCCCCGCCAATTGGTGCCCGAAAGTTGACGCCAAAAGGAAGTTGCTCAAACTGCTCCCCAATCGTCATTGGCTGCTGGAGCGAAGATGGGCACGATTATAGTGCAACGCGAAGGGGCGAGGATAAGTTGGCCAGAAGTTTCTTTTTCGTCTCGCCGCCCCATGCTAGCCTATCGCAATTGTTGAACTTTCCGTTGAATGGATCAAAACATGTCTATGAATTTTATGACAAATGCTTTTGATCATCACCCGGAGTTGCGCGACAAAATTGGCGACCCGTTGGCTTCCTTCTTTAGGACATTTCGGATTGAGGCTGTTTTAGAAGAGCATCCAGAAATGGCTTGGGTTGCGGAACTGATTCACACCGATGAACGCCGAGAAGAGATCAGGCGGAGGGCATTGCGGGACTATCCATCTGAAGACCTGTGGGTATTCGCCTATGGCTCGCTGATGTGGGACCCGGCTTTTGTGTTTTCTGAGGTTCGACGAGCGCATGTGCCCGCGTTTGAACGTCGCTTTATTCTTAAAGATGTGATGGGCGGGCGCGGCATGCCGGACAATCCCGGCTTGATGGCCGCGCTTGACCATGGCGCAGGGTGCGACGGCTTAGTATTTCGTATTCCGCACGATATTATTGATGTTGAAACCGAAATCCTGTGGCGTCGCGAGTTGGTGGCCCCGACTTACCTGCCGAAGTTCGTGACAGCAAATGTTGGCGATAGCTCGGTCAATGCGCTGACCTTCGTGGCTGATCACCATGCGGCGCAAATTTGCACTGACATCACGTTGGATGAACAGGTTCAGTTTTTAACCGAGGGTCATGGGATTCTGGGCACCAGCATGGAATATCTCACAAACATTGTTGCCCAGTTTGATGCGTTGGGTATAGTTGACGAGGATTGTTCGGCACTGTTGGCTGCTGCGCAGGAGCTGATGGGGCGCAGGGTGGAGCCGAAGTAGTTGAGGTTGTGCGCGAGAGCTGTGGGTTAGCCTCTGCTGTAACTCTTTTCGTCATACTTGTGCTTGACCCGAGTATCCATGTAGCTGCGGTGATTGACTTTCTAGCAAAGCAAAATTTTTGATTGCATCAATCCAGCCCTCATGGTGAGCTTGTCGAACCACGGGGGCGAATGCAGCGAATGCAAGCGATTGTTTATATTGTAGAATGCGCAGACAACTCATTTTACGTGGGCATCACGCACCGCTCGCTTGAACAGCGAATAGGTGAGCACAATTCTGGGCAAATTGAAGGTTACACGAAATCTCGGTTACCTGTGAAACTGGTACACGCGGAGGAGTTTGCAATGATAACGCAAGCTATTGCCCGCGAGCGGCAACTCAAAGGCTGGTCGCGTGCGAAGAAGAAAGCCTTGATTGCAGGGGATTTCAAAAAGTTATCAGTTTTGTCGAAGCCCATAAAGTAAGCGTACCGCCGCTGGTGGGGGAAGGAAGCAAACTTGTTCTTACCTTATCTAAAGCTTATCGCACCGTAGATGCTGAGCCCTTTGTGCCTCATCCTGAGCTTGTCGGCCCTCATCCTGAGCCTGTCGACCCTCATCCTGAGCCTGTCGAAGGATGGACGCCAACGCTTCGGTCACCCGCCCTCGTGGTTCGACAAGCTCACCATGAGGGCTCAGGGGAAGGCAAACGTCAAAGTACTGCAATCTATGGCAAGTTGAAGTTCATCATGGACCCTCGGGTCGAGCCCGAGGGAGACGAAGGGGAAAGACGTAGATAGCTTTTGAATTGCATTCGTTTAAATTCTGGCCCGTCATACACGGGCTCGACCCGAGTATCCACGTGGAACTGGTGAGCAGCTAGTACTGAGCGTGTCGAAACAAGGGATGACGCACTAGTTTTTGGCTCTATGAAATAGGTTATTAACTATCCTTCTTCCAAAATTTGGTGAATATGCCCCCTTTATAAGATATCATCAGCTCACCTAATCTAGGGATAGCAAGTATTCGTAAAGCATCGGGCATATAGCAATTTTCTAAAAATTCCTCAGATACAATCACTTCTGTTGTTTGGTTTCGCGCGAATTCGTAGAGATTTGCTGCTACATTTTTGATGTCGTAAATGTTGCCAAGCAAAGTTGTGACTTCGTGGTCATTTATCCTGAATTCTTTTTTTGCCAATTCTGTTTCCAAGGAACTCAACCTCGAGTTTTGGATTTGTAACGCGCAACTGAAGACGGCAAGGTATTTGGGTAAATTGCTTGTTAGTGGAGCCAATTGTGCCAGTTTGCTAAATGTAGTTAGGTCTATTTTCTTTAGGCTTGGTGCATCACCTGTTAGTATGGTGCTTGGCAATTGCACGTAGCTACTGCCAGTGGCTTTTTGTTCCACTAATTCAACAAGTTGGTCGATGTATTCTAAGCATTCCTCTGAGTATACATTTACTGTTGCAAGCGCATGCGGCAGCAATAGTTTTGTCGCCCCAAATTTTCTGAGAGCCTGATCCAAAACAAGATCGTTTTCGGCTTCCGCTAGGTTCTTTGATACTTCAATTTGTTCTCGAATACCGTTGACCGTCCAACCTGCTGCCAACAGTGCCAGAGTTGCAGCGATTATTGCGCCTATAAGTGTTTGCCACGCCCATAAGTCGCTAACAAATTTCACCGCAGTTGCATTATTTGAATAAGCAAACGAGAACCAGATTAAGGCAACTACCGTGGCAAAAAAACAGATAACGACTGTGTGTTCGAGCGAACTAGTTTTCTTCATCCAAAAACCTTCAAAAAATCAAAACCCCGGCCAACTTGCGCCGGCCGGGGTGTATATTCATCTTAAAATAAACAACACGAAGTGTTTAGCTACAACCCGTTGTTGAGCCACAGGTGTCGCACTTCAAACAAGTCCCATTCCGGACCAGCGTGAAGTTGGCGCATTCGGGGCAGCTTTCGCCGACATAGCCTTTCATCTGGGCTTGGACGCGTTGGGTGTTTATGTCGGCTACTGGGGGGGCAGTGGCCGGGGCAGCCTCAGCTGGAGCAACTGAAAGTTCGGTTGCGGTTTGGCTTTCCGTTTTCAACATGGTTGCAGCACTGGTTTGCATGGCCTGAACGGCGTTGCCAGAAGTGGCAGTTGGCTCTGAAGACACAAGCATTAAGTTTTTGTCTTTCACGCGGCCTCTGGTGAGGCCTTTGGAGACAAATTGTGCCGCACCAACAGGTTTTGCGCCATTACCCGAAGTTTGGTCTTGCCCGGCATTGGATGACAAGGACGTGGTGCTCATATTGTCAGGGGTTACGTGGGCCAAATCATCGCGATCAAGATAAGAGATCGCCAATTCGCGGAACACATAATCCAAAATCGAAGTCGCGGATTTAATCGCTTCGTTGCCTTGCACCATGCCCGCAGGTTCGAACTTGGTGAAGGTGAACGCATCCACATATTCTTCGAGCGGGACGCCATATTGTAGGCCAAGCGAGATAGCGATGGCGAAGTTGTTCATCATCGCGCGGAAGGCGGCGCCTTCTTTGTGCATATCAATGAAAATTTCACCTAAGCGACCATCGTCATATTCGCCGCTGCGAAGGAAGATCGTGTGACCACCGACGCGAGATTTTTGCGTGTAGCCTTTACGGCGATCAGGCATTTTCTCGCGGTCGCGAACCCGCTCAACAATCCGTTCGACAATGCGTTCAGCAACAGCAGCTGTACGTTCAACAGGGGCTTTTGCCGCCATTTCTTCGGCTGCGTCCATGGCGTCATCATCATCGTCCGCTAGCAATTGTGCGTTTAGCGGCTGGCTGAGTTTTGAGCCGTCACGATAAAGCGCGTTGGCTTTAAGCGCGAGTTTCCAAGAGAGCATGTAGCTTTCTTTACACTCTTCAACCGTTGCGTTGTTTGGCATGTTGATGGTTTTAGAAATCGCACCAGAGATGAACGGCTGAGCCGCTGCCATCATGCGGATGTGGCTTTCAACACTAAGGAAGCGCTTGCCGATCCGACCGCAAGGGTTGGCGCAGTCAAACACCACATAATGCTCTTCTTTAAGGTGAGGGGCTTTTTCTAGCGTCATCGCACCACAAATGTGGATGTTTGCCGCGTCGATTTCTTCTTTGGTGAAGCCAAGAGCCGCCAACATGTCAAAGTTCATGTCGTTGAGCTGCTCATCGGTCAGGCCAAGATCGTTTTTGCAAAACTCTTCGCCAAGGCTCCATTTGTTGAACGCGAATTTGATGTCAAATGCGCTTTCAAGCCCAGCATTGATCGCCGCAACTTTCTCATCGGTGAAGCCTTTGGCTTTCAACGTGGTTGGGTTGACGCCCGGCGCTTGGTTTAGATTGCCGTGACCCACGGCGTAAACTTCGATCTCAGCGATCTGATCTTCAGCATAACCAAGTGTGCGAAGCGCTTCTGGCACGGCGCGGTTGATGATTTTGAAGTAACCACCACCGGCAAGCTTTTTGAATTTCACGAGGGCGAAATCTGGCTCAATGCCTGTGGTGTCGCAATCCATCACCAAACCAATGGTGCCGGTTGGGGCAATCACGGAGACTTGCGCGTTACGGAAACCGTGCTTTTCGCCAAGTTTTAATGCATTGTCCCAAGCCTTTTTGGCATGTTTGACCAAACGGTGGTCAGGACAATTATCGTGGTCAAGTGGCACAGGGTTGATGGCGAGTTTTTCATAACCATCTGACTTGCCGTAGGCAGCCGTGCGGTGGTTGCGGATAACCCGAAGCATGTCGTTCTTGTTTGGCTTGTAGCTTGGGAACGGCCCAAGTTCTTTGGCCATTTCGGCAGACGTTGCATATGATACGCCGGTCAGGATTGCGGTGATGGCACCGCCAATGGCACGGCCTTCATCAGAATCGTAACCAATGCCGGATGTCATCAACAAACCGCCAATATTGGCGTAGCCAAGACCCAAGGTGCGGAATTCAAATGAGCGCTCTGCAATCGCTTTACTTGGGAACTGAGCCATCATCACCGAGACTTCGAGCACCATGGTCCAAAGGCGAACCGAATGTTCAAAATCATCGATCAGGAACTCACCGTTCTTGTCGCGATATTGAAGTAGGTTCAATGAAGCCAAATTACAGGCGGTATCGTCCAGGAACATATATTCCGAGCAAGGATTGGATGCGCGGATATCCCCCGATGATTTGCAGGTGTGCCAATCATTGATGGTGGTGTGATATTGAATGCCCGGATCGGCACACGCCCATGCGGCATAGCCAACACTGTCCCACAAATCGCGTGCCTTTAGGGTTTTCGTTGTTTTGCCAGAAATGCGGCCCACTAAATCCCAATCGCTGTCGTCTTCAACCGCTTCAAGGAAGCCATCGGTAACGCGAATTGAATTGTTTGAGTTTTGGCCAGCAACTGTCAAATAGGCCTCGCTATCCCAATCGGTGTCATAAACCGGGAATTCAAGGTCAGTATATCCTTGTTCGGCAAACTGGATGACGCGCTGAATGTAGTTTTCAGACACCAAAGCTTTTTTCGCTGCGCGGACTTCGCGCTTAAGGGCAGGGTTCTTCAATACATCAAAGCAATCATTGCCTTGGCCTTCGCAATTCACGCAGGCCTTCATGATGGCTTTCATGTGTTTGGAAACGGTTTTGGAACCAGTGACGAGGGCAGCAACCTTTTGCTCCTCTTTCACCTTCCAATTGATATATTCTTCAATATCTGGGTGATCGATATCGACCACAACCATTTTCGCGGCGCGTCGGGTGGTGCCACCAGATTTGATGGCGCCTGCTGCCCGATCACCAATTTTTAGGAACGACATCAAGCCCGAAGACTTGCCGCCACCTGAAAGGCTTTCGCCTGAACCGCGAAGGGCGGAGAAGTTGGAGCCGGTGCCTGAGCCATATTTGAACAAACGTGCTTCACGGACCCAAAGATCCATAATGCCACCGTCACCCACCAGATCATCGTCCACTGACTGGATGAAACAAGCGTGGGGCTGAGGGTGCTCATAAGCTGAGGCGGAGCGCACAAGCTCATGGGAGAAGGGGTCTACATAATGGTGACCTTGGCCCGGCCCATCAATACCGTATGCCCAGTGAAGGCCCGTATTGAACCATTGTGGGGAATTGGGTGCGCACTTTTGCGTGGCGAGCATGAAGCACAATTCATCAAAGAAAGCGCGGGCGTCTTCTTCTTTATTGAAATAGCCGCCTTTCCAGCCCCAATAGGTCCATGTGCCGGCTAAACGGTCAAAGACCTGGCGGCTATCGATTTCAGAGCCATAACGCTCGTCTTCTGGCAATCTTGCCAGCGCGTCTTCGTCAGGCACCGAGCGCCAAAGCCACGATGGAACTGTGTTTTCTTCTTGCTTTTTCAGCTGGGCAGCAACGCCAGCCTTACGGAAATATTTTTGCGCGATAATATCGGCAGCAACTTGTGACCAGCTTGCGGGCACATCAATATTTTCGAGCCTAAAAACAATCGACCCATCGGGGTTCTTAATTTCGCTGGTCGCCTTGCGAAACTTAATGTCTGCATATGGTGATTGATTTGGCTTCGTGTAACGCCGTTCTATGCGCATTTATAGTGACCCCTGTATAAATTGAGCATAAAAATTATGCCCGTTGAACCAATATGGTTCCCGAAATTCTGTTCAACACTGCCTGTTAGGCGCAGGAAATATGCCTTTCCTGCATGGCCTATTAGCCCCAATATTTGCCTTACGGCCCAACATTTCTTGCTAGGTTTGATCCGCAGCGACATTTGCGCTTTAAATGCTTGCATTTTGATCAAAACCTCCGTCGCAGCTCGTACGCACTTTTACGTAGCGGCGCTGTTTGGATGTCCAATCAAACGCAAAACAGTAACGCGACCATAAGGTTAGTGGTTTGGTCGAAATGCGTATTATGCTTTGCACAAACATACATTCAATTTGCAAGTACGGAGCCTACCGGTTTCAAAAAAATCGTCAACTGCTTTGATTTGTGAAATTCACAATCCCTAGTGTGTTCTGCGGTCAAAAAGACCATATCTGGTATATGTGGTGTGAACAATGGGGATAACGTAAACGCTATGATTCGGATGCATTCTGGGTGAGTAACGGCAAAATGTTCCCTACAAGAATCGCTTAGTGCGCAAATGCTTCCTCCAAATTTTCCCCGAAAGTTCGGCAATTTAGTCCCAAATTTGAATGGTTCGCTCAAAGTTTGGGGAAACAATTTGGGGTCCGGAAAACTGCCATTGGTGTCCATGCCAACTTTATTTGAAATCCTGTCAAGTGCATTATTTAAGTGGAAAATTGTATTGCGTTTGGGTTGTTTTAAATGGGTGGTCATACTCCATACGAAGTCGATGAACTGAATGGCCCTTCCGTGGTCGTGATTGAACATGCGCGACACATGCAAGTCCTTTATCGATCAATGCTTTCTGGAACCGGAACCCGCGCACTGCGGGTATATAGTGACCCTAAGGATGCGATTGCAGCCATTATTGCTGATCCGCCGGATGTTTTGCTGGTGGATTGGGACACAGATGACTTTCCGGGGAATCGATTCTTAAATCAGTTCCGGTCGCGCCAACTTTATCCTGTTTGTTTGCTGCCGGTGATCATGGTTATGTCAGAAGTTCGCCAGCGGACATGCGAACAAGCGATCCGGCTTGGTGCCCATGCTGTTTTAACCAAACCGGTTTCAACCACCAGACTGTTTGAATATATTTCTTGGGTCGCATTGGAAAAACAAAAGATGCAGCTGACGGGTGATAAATACATCGTGCGCCCGCTTGTTGAGCGCTTGAGCGAACTCAAAAACAACCAGTCCTCGCTCAAATCAAAGCATTTCGCGCAAGGACAACAGCAAGCTCAGGTCGAATCGTTGCAATCAGATGTGGATCGGATTTTGAAGTCCTCGTTCTATTAAGGCCGAGATGAGGCGAGATTTGCACATTTACGCTAGATTTTGCTTAGAAATGAAGGTGACACTTCTGGCTCTAAAGGGTAAGAGATGATAAACGCATCGGGTAGATAATGTGGGCAATCGATGTCCATTGGCGTTTAAATTGATCTTGTTGTTATTTTGGAGCTGAAATGAAACAGCTATTTGCAGAACTATTTATCTGGTGGCACGGCCAAACCATGGGCACACGCTTATTCACGGCGCTCAATGGTAAATTTGTTGGTGAAGACGATGCTGGCAATAAATATTATGTTTCCAAGAAAGACAGCAAGCGCCGTTGGGTCACCTATAATGGCCCAATAGACGCGTCTGCTATTCAATCGGGATGGCATGGTTGGATGCACGGTCGTACCGATGTGCCGCCAACAGAGCAGAATTACCAAGCTAAGGCATGGGAAAAACCGCATCATGAAAATCTGACTGGAACCGGTGCTGCGTATCGGCCACAGGGTAGCTTGTTGGCAAATGGCCAACGTCCAGAAGTTACAGGTGATTATGATGCATGGTCGCCAGAATAATAGAAAACTCTATGCTTGAACTCTTTAAACGTTTCAATCGCCCGATTGTCGCTGCCATTTTGGTTTGCGCCTCAATGCTTGCATGGTCTTTGCCTGCCCGCGCGGATACGATTGCAAATCCCGTTGTCGTGTTTGCTGGTTTGGACAAAATAACCGGACGCATTATCAATTTTGACGTTTATATCGACGAAACGGTGCAGTTTGGCGCACTTCAAATGACGCCACGGGCTTGTTACACACGTCCTGCGAATGAGACCCAGCGGACAACTGTGTTTGTTGAAGTTGATCAAGTCTCACTTAAGCAGACTGTGACGCGGATATTTACGGGTTGGATGTTTGCAGATAGTCCGGCGTTAAACGCCATCGACCATGCTGTTTATGACATTTGGCTGGTGGACTGCAAACAAGCCTCAGACGTTCCACCACCATCAAGCCGATAAAAATCACCCTTAATTTTCAGGGCGTTGTGCAATCTCTCATGATATTGCTCGCGCGGTATTTCTACGCCGCCTAGCGAACGCAGATGGTTGGTGATGAATTGGGTATCAAGAAGCTCAAATCCACCAACATTTAGGCGGTCGACGAGGTGGGCGAGGGCAATTTTTGAAGCGTCGCGCTCCTTATGGAACATGCTTTCGCCAAAAAACGCGCCGCCAATCGCAATGCCATAAAGGCCTCCCACCAAGTTACCTTGACGCCAGACCTCAACAGTATGGCAATATCCCATGCGAAACAGCATGTGATAAAGCTCTATAATCTCGTTATTGATCCAGGTTTCATCGCTGTCAGAACGTTTGTCAGCGCAGTTGGTGATAACGGCTAAAAAATTGGTATCGACGCGCACTTCAAAATGATCGCGCCGCATCAGTTTTTTCATGCTTTTTGAAACGTAAAAACCGTCGAGCGGCATAATCCCGCGCTCATCTGGATCTACCCAAAACAGGTCGCTTGCCTCTGCACTTTCCGCCATTGGAAATATCCCATGGGCATAGGCGCTCAGGATCATTTCGGGGGTCAATTTGAGGGCGAGTGGATCGTTTTGAACAGCCATAATCAAAAACAGGGCCCCTTTGGGGGGCCCTGCGTTTTTACATCCCCAAATATTTTTCCAGCCAATGAATATCATAGTTGCCGGAGATCACATCAGGCTCTTTGATCAATCGTCTAAAGAGCGGCAATGTTGTTTTAACCCCGTCAATAACAAACTCGTCTAGGGCACGGTTCAACCGTTGCAAACACTCTTCTCGCGTGCGGCCATGTACGATCAGCTTGCCGATGAGGCTGTCATAATATGGCGGGATTTTATATCCCTGATAAACACCAGAATCGACACGAACGCCCACGCCACCGGCTGGGTGATAATAAGAAATGGTGCCGGGAGAGGGTGCAAATGTATCCGGGTCTTCAGCGTTGATGCGCACCTCGATAGCGTGCCCCCAAAACTGAACGTCTTCCTGCTTAACGGTCATTTCCATGCCAGCGGCAATGCGGATTTGCTCGTAAACAATGTCGACCATTGTAATGCGTTCAGTAACGGGGTGTTCCACCTGCAAACGGGTGTTCATTTCAATGAAATAGAACTCCCCATCTTCATAAAGGAACTCAACAGTACCAGCGCCCGAATATTTCATTTCCGCCACAGCGTTGGCACAGATCATGCCAATTTTGTGTCGCTGTTCAGGGGTTATGGTCGGCCCGTTTGCTTCTTCCCATACTTTTTGGTGACGGCGCTGCAAAGAACAGTCTCGTTCGCCCAAATGTACGGCGCGGCCTTTGCCGTCGCCCAATACCTGAATTTCGATATGGCGTGGTTTGCCGAGATATTTTTCGATGTAAACCGCGTCGTCACCAAAAGCTGCTTTTGCTTCTGTGCGTGCAGTTGATAAGGCAATGCCGATTTCTTCGCTGTTTTTGGCAACCTTCATGCCACGACCACCGCCACCGGAGGCGGCTTTGATGATCACAGGATAGCCGATTTCTTCAGCAATTCGACGTGCTTCTTTATCTTCGGTCACGCCGCCTTCTGAACCGGGCACCACTGGAATGCCAAGCTTTTTGGCTGTTCGTTTGGCTTCGATCTTGTCGCCCATAATATCGATATGGTGAGAAGACGGACCGATAAAGGCGATGTTGTGTTCCTCAAGAATTTGCGCGAAACGGGCATTTTCAGAAAGAAAACCATAGCCGGGATGCACGGCTTCAGCGCCGGTGATTTCACAGGCCGCCAAAATGGACGGGATGTTGAGGTAACTATCCTTAGCCGGGGCCGGTCCGATACAAACGCTTTCGTCTGCCAAGCGCACATGCATTGCATCTGCGTCAGCTGTTGAGTGTACCGCAACGGTTTGAATGCCTAATTCTTTACAGGCGCGCAAGATGCGCAGGGCAATTTCGCCACGGTTTGCAATAAGAACTTTGGAGAACATGGGTGTTTCTCCTATTCAATCACAACAAGGGGTTCGCCGAATTCAACTGGCTGAGAATCATCAACCAGAATGCGCGTAACGGTTCCAGCTTTATGGGCGGGAATTTGGTTCATGGTCTTCATCGCTTCGATGATCAGTACCGTTTGACCTTCGGTCACCTTCGCGCCGACTTCAACAAAGTTCGCCGCGCTTGGTTCTGGCGCCATATAGGCTGTGCCAACCATGGGTGAGGTCAATGTGCCAGGGTTGGATGCCAAATCTTCTGCGGCTGGTGCTGCAACGGCTGTTGGGCCTGCTGGCGCTGCGCCCCCGGCTGGCATAGGTGCTGCCATTTGTTGCGGCGCGTACGCCATCGGAGCGGACATTTGAACATTTTCTTGTGGGTAGGAGCGCGTAACGCGGACCCGGAAATCATCTTTTTCGATTTCGACTTCTACAAGATCTTGTTCGTTCAACAATTCTGCAATTGTCCGGATTAGATCGCGGTCAATTTGTGAATCTTTGGTCATTTAGCTCGATTCTCCGATTTTTATTACTCTGGGATCTGTGTCGCCAGTGCCCCAATTGCTAGAATATATCCAGTTGGCCCCAAACCGCAAATGGTTCCGGTGGCAACTGGGGATATGTATGAATGGTGGCGGAACGTTTCCCGTGCATAAATGTTAGATAAATGCACTTCTATTGTTGGAATGTTGATGGCGCGTATGGCGTCATGAAGCGCAACAGAAGTGTGGCTGTAGGCGGCTGGGTTGATGATTAGACCATCACCATTCGCGCCCGCTTCTTGTATTTGGGTAACGAGTTCGCCTTCTGAATTGGTTTGAAAAAACGCTAATTCAAAGTCAAATCGTGCGCACTCATCAAGACAGGCGGCTTCAATCTCAGCCAAACCAACAGTGCCGTAAATGTCGCCTTCGCGGTTTCCGAGCAAGTTCAGGTTGGGGCCGTTTAGAATTGTTATTTTTTTGGCCATTAATTGCCGCCTATTTATGACATTCATCAAAAAAGTGTGATGTGACTATACGAAACTGAGCAAAAAGGCAAAGGGAAGAATTTAATTCCATTGCCTTTTCGCTCAGTTTTTTAAGGATATCTGCCTCGGTTTATAGATTGCAGGTTGCTTTGCCACAATCGCGCATGTTTTTGACCTTTTTGCGCATTTCTTCAATGCCCACGGCACCACGCAAAAGTTCGTCGCCAAGAATAAAGTTTGGCGTGGACGAAATGCCCAATGCATCAGCAACTTGATAGGTGCGGCCGATGGCGTCAGAAACCGACTCATTGCCCATTTGCAGTTCTAATTCGATTGGGTTCATGCCCAGCGCCGCAGCGGCGGCAAGTGCTTTGCTTTTATCGATTTGCCCGCGTGAGGCAAAAAGCTGTGTGTGGAAATCAAGGTAGTTCACGTTCTCATCGCGGCCAACCAAAATGGCAATACGTGCCGCATCCACCGACCCTTGGCTTAGGATTGGGAACTCTTTGAGAATGAGCCGGACATTTTTGTCTTCATCCAAAAGTTGCAACACGTCAGCCAAGGCTTGGCGACAGAAACCACAATTATAGTCGAAAAACTCCACAAGGGTAACGTCACCTTCTGGATTGCCCAACACCACATGATCTGGGTCGTCGTAAATTGGAGCTTTCATAGAGGCGAGTGCCGCTTGGGCTTTCGAGTTTTGTGCGCGTTCAGTTTCTTCCTGCAAAGCGGCAGACATACGCTGAAGGAGCGAGGGGTTGGCCATCAAATAGCTCTCAATGACGGGGCCCATCTCAGAGGTTTTGATGTCTGTATTGGGGGCATTGTTTGCGGGTTGGTTTTCCTGCGCAGCTGCAAGCTTGTCGTCTATTGTTTTCTCAATGAGTGTTTGGATATCTGCTTGAGAAAGCTGAGGCGTTTGCTGGGAAACTGAAATGACCGCAAACAGAATAGCGGCTGCGAGCAGCATAACGCCTGTAAGCAAATATATCGTGCGAGCTTGCATATTAAAGAACTTTCGAATCAAAGATTGTTGGTGATCAAGTTAGAGACAATATGTCATCAGAGCGTAACCAGGCGGGGGTTCCCTTGACCAAATTTTGTTGAGCCTTTTTTGCAAGTCCTCTTGCAAGCTTTGTTTCGCCATTTAACAGAGCCGCCTCGGCTGCCGCAAGGTCCGCTTGACCTTTATCTCCTAATTTAGCATAGGCTCGGGCTAAAATGGAAAAAGGACGCGGTGATTTGCGTGATGTGGCAGATATGCGCCGTAACTGGCCGATCGCTTCTTCGATATTTGCCCGTTTGTCAGTATCTGCCAGCGCAACCGCATAGATGAGCCGCAACTCAGGCTCGTTCGGGGAAAGACTGACCGCGCGCTTTAGGGATATGACGGCTTTATTGGGATTGCCTGTTTCAAAATACATTTGCCCCAACATCTCATGGAAATATTGGTTTTTTGGCGCTGCCTTGACCAAAGCTGACATTTGCTTGATAGCTGCGTTTCCGGCTCCTGCGCGGTATCCTGCGATTGTGCGCGCATATCGTGCGGCAAGCGACTTGTCGCTGTTGGGATATCTATTCAGCACTGAATGACTGCGCTCTAGGAACCCCATCAATTTGGCTTTTACAAAATCCATGCGGCGAACATCTTTGGGGTTGTCTCGTTTATTGCGAAAGGGGCTGGTAGCGGCTTTGTTCTGAACCTGTGAGAGGCGATCTTCGGCAAGCGGGTGAGTGCGCAAATAGGCACTGGCGGCGGCCCGAATGCTTTGGTTGCGTTGCAACGTGTCCAAAACGTCAATCATGCCGTCTGGCGACTGTTTGGTGCGTTCTAAATATTTGAGTGCGGCGGCGTCTGCGGCACTTTCCTCTGAACGACGATAGGCCAAAAATGCGTTTTGCCCAACAGACGCTGTGCCAAGTATAAAGGCGGACACCATCCGACCAATGTCACCATTTGTGTCTCGGCCTGCGGCGGCCGCAAGCACACCGATGCCAAGAACTGTTGATATTGCCGTTAGTTGGCCCTGAACTTCTGATTGTTCGCGCAGGCGCTGTAAGTGGCCACCGGCGAGGTGACCCACTTCGTGGGCGATCACGGCTTTAAGGGCGTTTGGCGTTTGGCTTTCCAATATGGTGCCGTAATTGACAAACATCGCGCCGCTTTCAATAACGAACGCATTAAACCGGCGGTCATTCACGATATAGATCGGCAGGTTTTTCTTTTGGATACCGGCAGCTTTAAGCAATGGCGCTGTGAAATCGCGCAACATTGCTTCAGTTTCAGCGTCGGTGATGAGTTTTAGCAAAGCAGCATGTGCCGCGCCGATTGGCGCCAATGTGAGTGCGATGCACAAAAGAATTGTGGAGAGAGTTCTACCCATTACTAAATTGACCTTTGCGCCCCAATCGTTTTATGGCCTTGATAGGGCAAGCGGACGACCCCGAAACCATATGTTGCAACCATATATGGCACCAAATGCAGGAAAGTTGGGCACTTTAATGACGAAATCACAAGAGTTTGATGCGTTGCGGCCTTTTTATGCGATGGAAATTTTGGCCATGGCGAAAGAAAAAGAGGCGCAAGGGATCGAAATTTCGCATTTAGAAGTCGGCGAACCGGGGGCTTTGGCCGCACCTGAAGTGCGTGAAGCGGTGGCGCGAGCCGTGATGGACGAGGGACAAGGATACACCCACGCAAAGGGCAACTTATCGCTTCGCGAAGGCTTGGTGCATTATTATCGGCAGCAGCATAAAGCCATTGTCGATGTTGAAGATATATTGGTGACCAATGGCTCGTCAGCGGGTTTTATTCTTGCCTTTTTGGCAGGGTTTAAACCCGGTGCAAAAATTGCGGTTACACGGCCTGGATATCCAGCCTATTTGAACATTCTCACCAGCCTTGGGTTTAAACCCGTCGAGATCGAGCTTTCGCCAGAAGCAAGTTGGCGACTGAGTGCTGAGATGGTGCAACAAGCATATGAGGCTGAGGCATTTGACGGATTGCTGCTGGCGTCACCTGCTAATCCAACCGGTGCGATGATTGAACGTGAAGACTTGGAGCAAATCATTGAAGTCTGTCGCACGTTGGGTGTTCGGTTCATTTCAGATGAGATTTATCATGGCTTGAGCCATGGGATGGAGGAAACATCAGCGCTTGAATTTGGCGATGATGCGATCGTCATCAATAGTTTTTCGAAATATTATTGCATGACCGGTTGGCGATTGGGTTGGATGGTTTTGCCTAAGGACCTTGTTAGGCGTACTGAAATTATGGCGCAAAACATGTTTATCTCAGCGCCCAGCTTGTCTCAATTGGCGGGTGAAGTAGCGCTGAACTGCCGCTCCTATTATGACGCGCAAAAAACAAACTATGTGAACAACGGCACGATTTTGACCCGCTCGCTGAATGAAATGGGTTTTCGCAATGTTCGTCAATCGGATGGCGCGTTTTACGCCTATGCGGACATTTCCGAGTTTTCGAATGATAGTGTCCGATTTTGTCATGAATTGTTGGAACGTGGGGACGTCGCTGCGACACCCGGCGTTGATTTTGATCGGGTGAATGGCCACAATTTCGTGCGGTTCTCATATGCCGGGTCACGGGAAGTGATTGAAAGCGCGATAGAAAAAATGGCCGGCTTTTTGAGCCGACCATTGTAGATGTGATTTAAAGATCAATCGCAGATGGGATTAATCAGAGCCCAAGAAATTGCGTTGCCACCAGCCTTTTTTGGCTTTCTTTTCAGGCTCTTTTGTCTCTTTATCGTTCTCAGTTGGAGACGATGAGGTAACGATGACGCCTTCTTCGTGCAGTTTCTTCTCCGCACGTTCTGGTCTGGAATTCTTTTCCGTCTCTGTTGGCGCAGGTGCAGTTTCAGCCTTTGTAGGCTCAACCTTGGGCGCCGCAGTTTCTGCGCTAACGGTTTCGCCGGAAGCTTGATCTTGAGCTACGCTCTCGGCTTTTGGTTTACGGCCACGACGACGTTTTGGTTTATCTTCTGCCGGTTTGTCAGCGTCTGAGGTTGCCTCTTGAACTTCAGAAGTGGCACTTACTTCGGCGTTCTGGTTATCATCAGACTTTCTTTTGCGCGGACGTCGTGTGCGCTTTTTCGGCTTGTCTTCAGATTGAGCGTTGTTTTCAGACGTCGGCGCATCAGAACTTACGCTCGTTGCTTCAATCGCAGCGGCGGCTTGAGCATCCATGGGTGCATCACTTGATGCGGCATCGCCAGACGGCGCGTCATCTGAAGGTGTTGCTTCAGATTGATCAGCTGTGTTGTTGTCGTTTGATTGGCTTTCGTTCGATTGAACATCACCATCTTGAACGCGACGATTGCGACGACCACCACGACGACCGCGACGACGGCGTTTTTTAGGCTGATCGTCGTCACCATCTTCATCATTGTCGTCTTCAGACTTGGTTTCTCCAGACTTGCTTTCGGCAGTTTCAGCCTTCACTTCGTCCGTCGCATTGTTCTCATTTGTGTTGTTGTCAGTATTATTGTTGTCGCGATCTCGACCGCCACGACGTCTGCGCTTACCGCGACGTCGGCTGGATTTTTCTTCCTGGCGTTCTTCGGTCTCATCCTCGTCGTTCACAGCTTCGACTTCAGCTTCATCTTCTTCGATGATTGGTGCTGCGATTGGGGCAGAGTCAACTTTGACGTGGTTTGACTGTCTTATTTCGCCAGTATCATATGGGTCACCTTTTTCGATGGTGAATTGGTTGCCCAGCAAATGGTTGTCCGCAGTGATGGCGATTGCCAACCCAAAGCGATGTTCCAAACTCAGCAATTGGCTGCGTTTGGCGTTCAACAGATAAAGAGCAACTTCACTTGGCACCTTGACGCTGATCGATTGGCCTTGCTTGCGCATGACCTGGTTTTCGATTGCGCGCATCACCATAAGGGCAAGACTGTCAACTGAACGTACAAGGCCAGTGCCTGTGCAAACAGGGCAGGTGTTGGTGGAACTTTCAAGGACGCCAAACCGAATGCGTTGGCGCGACATTTCGAGTAGACCGAAATGTGAAATGCGGCCGACTTGAATACGTGCGCGATCAGATTTCAGGTTGTCTTTGAGTTTGCGCTCAACAGCACGAATGTTGCGTTTCTCTTCCATATCGATGAAATCGATAACAACAAGCCCGGCCATATCCCGCAGGCGCAATTGGCGTGCCAATTCTGCGGCAGCTTCAAGGTTGGTTTGAAGCGCGGTGTCTTCAATATTGTGTTCTTTTGTTGCTTTACCCGAGTTCACGTCAACAGAAACAAGTGCTTCGGTTGGGTTGATCACCAAGTAGCCGCCAGAGGGCAGGGTGACTTGCGGTGAGAACATCGAATCAAGCTGTTCTTCTACCCCGTGACGGGAGAAGATGGGCTGTTCTTCGCGGTATGGCTGAACGTTCTTTGCGTGTGACGGCATAATCATACGCATGAAGTCTTTTGCTTCACGATATGCTTCTTCGCCAGACACCTGAACTTCAGAAATCTCTTTATTGTAAAGGTCGCGAATAGAGCGCTTAATCAAGCTGCCTTCTTCGTAGACCAAACATGGTGCCGATGATTCTAACGTCAGGCTGCGCACATTCTCCCAAAGACGCAAAAGATATTCAAAATCGCGCTTCACTTCGGCTTTTGTGCGGCTAGCGCCAGCGGTACGTAGGATAACGCCCATGCCTTTTTGCACGTCTAATTCGCTGGCGACTTGCTTTAGCCGTTTGCGGTCAGCTGCGTTGGTGATTTTGCGAGAAATGCCACCACCGCGTGCTGTATTTGGCATCAATACTGAATAGCGACCAGCCAATGAAAGGTAGGTCGTTAGAGCTGCGCCTTTATTGCCGCGCTCTTCTTTTACCACTTGAACCAACAAGACCTGACGGCGCTTGATGACTTCTTGAATTCTATAGACTTTGGCTTTTTTCTTGCGGCGGCGCTGTGGAACTTCTTCCATTGCGTCTTCTGCACCAACTTCGTCAACACCGGCTTCTTCGCCAGTTGTTGTTATTTCGTCTTCGTCAGCGCTATCGCTTTTCGCAGTTGCATCTTGCTCAGCTGCAGGTTCCGCCTCAGGCGCATCCGCTACTGGCTCGCTCGCCACACTTGCTGTTTCGATATTGGTCGCTTGTGCTGGCACATCATCACTTGGTGCTGTAACAGGACTTGACGCTGTATCAGGGTCCTCAATATCAAGGATGCTGGGCTGATCAACATCTGAAAGGTCTTCAGACTGGGCGGCTTCAGCTTCTTCGGCTTCCTCTTCAGCTAAAAGCGCATCGCGATCAGCTTGGGGAATTTGATAATAGTCGGGATGTATTTCTGAGAAGGCGAGAAAGCCGTGACGGTTGCCGCCATAGTCGACGAAGGCCGCCTGCAAAGACGGTTCTACTCTCGTAACTTTTGCGAGGTAAATATTGCCTCGCAACTGCCGTCTTGCGGCGCTTTCAAAGTCAAACTCGTCTAAACGAGATCCGCTAGTTACAACTACTCGTGTTTCTTCCGGGTGGATTGCATCCACCAGCATTTTTCTTGTTGCCATGTATTATTACTCCACACCGCCGCGCGCTTCTGCGTTTCAAACCACTAAAAAGTGCCTGACTGCCAGTGCGCACCGGGGTGTATTCCATTTTTAAGCCACGGCCGGAGTTAGCGGCGGGGCGATTGTTTGGGGAAAAAGTGTGGCACACAAAAACAGGTCTTCGCGCGCTGAGCGTGCGTTCACCAGTTTGATTGAGATGCCTCATCACAATTTCTTTCGTTCTGCTCTTAGTTTTCGAAGGGAGGTCCAAAAATAAGAGCTGGCCATTCGGCCGAATTCAAAGTTTTCACGCGAACTATCTTCCCGCCAGCGCCTAAAAACGTCGCTGCTTTGTGGGGTCGGTTGGCACTTGCATCAACAATTGCGACATTAAAGCTGCAAAAACGTTGTACAAAAAGCGCCAGTTCACAAATTTGGTGTACGTTCGAAATACAAAATAAGCAACAAATATGTTTGTGAGCGAGCTTGAGAAGGTCACGTTTGCCCAGAATTTGGCGCTTTTCAATTCTATTGCAATTTCCCATCAAATTGAATTTGAGGAACCATACGCCCAAATAAGAGAATCATTTATACAAGGGTGTAACAGTTAGAGAGGTGCCTATGCGGCATTGGGGAGTTGCTGGCGCGGTTTTAGCGTTGGTATTCAGTGTTTTGATTAGTTTTGTTGGTTTTGCACAGGAACAATCGCCCGCTGCGCCAGCTGCTGACGTGCAGATTTTGGATGCGCGCATTGTATCCGGGCCGGAGCGCAACAGAATTGTATTCGATTTGACGGACGCTGTTGTCTATTCAACATTTCCAGTCGATCAGCCTGACCGACTTATCATCGAGTTTGAGGTTCAAGGTGTTGCTTCTACTGCGCCCACATCATTGGAAGCAACTGGCCTGGTTCAAAAGATGAGTTTGGGCATGTTGGATGACAATACTGCCCGTGCGGTGATTTTTTTAACTCAACCTGTTCAAGTCGGCGATATCAAACTTTCACCCGCAGAAGGGGAGTTGCCTGCAAGGCTGGTCTTAGAACTGGTGCCGGGTGAGCGTGAAGTTTTCGACCAAGCGGTTGCTGCGATAAAGGCTGAAAATGAACAGGCACAAATTGCTGAGAACGCTCAAACTCCGGCCGCTGTGCCTGAGGTTGATCCAGTCGTTGAAAATCAAGCGCCTGCAATTCGGCCGCTGATCCTGATTGATCCGGGCCATGGTGGCATCGATATGGGCGCAAAAGGCGAAACGGGGCTCTTTGAGAAAGACGTCGTGTTGCAGATTGCTAAGCGATTGCAATCTGAATTGTCCGCTTTAAACCGGTTTGATGTGGCACTGACCCGAGATGGGGATACGTTTTTGACCCTAAATGAACGGGTGCAATTGGCGCGTGATAATCAAGCCAACCTTTTGGTGTCATTACATGCCGACTCGTTTGACCAACCCTTTGTGCGGGGTGGCAGTGTTTACACAAGGGACGAAACAGCAACGGACGTCATAGATAAAGTGTTGGCGGATACTGAAAACCAAGTTGATTTGGTCGCTGGGTTCAATCCACCGTCTGGCAATGATCAAGTTGTAGATATATTGGTTGACCTCATGCGCCGTGAAACGCGCCGCCAGTCTTTTGTTGCCGCGCGCCAAATTGTTGGACAAATGAATACGTCCATGCCGATGCGTCCGCACCCATTAAGACAGGCCGATTTCTTTGTATTGCAGGCACCTGAAGTGCCTTCTGTGCTGATTGAGTTGGGATTTTTATCCAACAGCAAAGATTTGGCCAATCTGTCACAAGCCGAATGGCAACAAAAGGTGGCGGTTACGCTGGCGCGCGGGATCGCCAAATATTTTGACGTCAGCGTTCAACCATGATTAAAGCGCCAATTAAGTAAAACATGTCGTTGCGGCCATAATCTGGTCCAATCAAGCGACTATCGGATGAGTTTGAACTTTGGAATAAAGCAAATAGCAGATTTGCATTTGTGATCAGGAATATACAGCAAGATGCTACGATTTTTAGGTTGGTTGTTCGGTTTTGGCGTGTTTATGGGGTTTGTGGTGCTTGGCGGCGTCGGCATATTCCTGTGGAACCTGTCGCAAGATTTGCCAGATTACACCGTTTTAAAAGACTATCAGCCTCCGGTTACCACACGGGTTCACGCTGCGGACGGCACTTTGCTCGGTGAATATGCGCGCGAGCGTCGGCTGTTCCAACCAATTGAAACAGTTCCGCCGCTTGTGGTGCAGGCTTTTATTTCTGTTGAAGACAAAGACTTCTATTCACATGGTGGATTGGCACTTGATGGGATTGTTCGTGCATTGCGGGACAATGTGCAGAATAAAATTGATGGCACTTCGGGACCACTCGTTGGGGCGTCAACCATCACCCAGCAAGTTGCGCGGAACTTTTTGCTGACCCTTGATCAAACCTGGGATCGTAAAATCAAGGAAATGCTGCTCGCCATTCGTATTGAGCAGACCTTTTCTAAAGATAAGATCATGGAGTTGTATCTCAATGAAATTTTCTTGGGGTTCAATTCCTACGGGATTTCAGCAGCGGCACTCAACTATTTCGATAAAGCGCTATATGAGCTGACTATTGCTGAGGCTGCTTACATTGCGGCGCTGCCCAAAGGGCCAGCAAACTATCACCCCATCCGCAAGCCTGAGGCCGCAATTGCGCGTCGTAATTATGTGATCGATCGCATGGTGGAAGAAGGCTACATCCAGGTTGCGGAAGGCGAAGCTGCAAAAAGTGAGCCATTGAACGTGTTCCCACGTACATCTGGGTCGCAAATTTTCTCCGCAGAATATTTTGCAGAAGAAGTGCGTCGCCGCTTGTCGAGCATTTATGGCGATGATCAGCTTTATGGTGGTGGCCTTTCTGTGCGTACGACAATGGAACCTCGGCTTCAAAGGTTCGCTCGCAAAGCATTGATGGACGGTCTTATTAATTTTGATCAGAAAAAGGGCTATCGCGGACCGGTTGAAACCATTGAGTTGGATGATGACTGGGGCGATGATCTTGCTGAGATCACGCCGTTGTCGGATGTTCCCGAATGGCGATTAGGCGTGGTAATCGAGCTTGAAGAAAATTCAGCGGTTGTGGGATTACATCCCGGAAAAAACCTGCAAAAACAAGTCAACCCAGAGCGGGAAACAGGCCAGTTGCCCGGCAAGCAGCAAAAGTGGATTTCGAAGTCTTTATCCAAGGTACTGAATTTGGGCGATGTGATC
This sequence comes from Maritalea sp., assembly GCF_051251695.1. Classification (NCBI taxonomy): domain Bacteria; kingdom Pseudomonadati; phylum Pseudomonadota; class Alphaproteobacteria; order Hyphomicrobiales; family Devosiaceae; genus Maritalea; species Maritalea sp. The sequence continues at coordinate 42,467 of NZ_JBPOEU010000018.1, forward strand.
TATGTCGAGCAAGTTGAAGGCGAGGAGGAAGGCATTTATCAAATGCGCCAGCCTCCAGAGGTTGAAGGCGGCTTGGTCGCGATGGATCCACGGACCGGGCGTGTACTTGCGCTTGTTGGTGGTTTTTCATTCGCCAGTTCTGAGTTTAACCGTGCAACACAGGCGCAGCGCCAACCGGGTTCTTCGTTTAAGCCATTTGTTTATGCAGCGGCGCTTGATAACGGCTACACACCAGCATCAGTTGTGCTGGACGCACCGTTGGAAATCAAAAACTCTGATGGTTCTACGTATCGACCTGAAAACTATTCAGTTCAGTATTACGGACCGCAGACTTTACGTCGGGGTATTGAACGTTCAAGAAACGTGATGACTGTTCGGCTTGCTCAAGATATCGGTATGCCGCTTGTTTCCGAATATTCTCGCCTTTTCGGCATTCATGACAATTTGCCACCATATTTGGCGATGGCGCTTGGTGCTGGTGAGACAAGTGTAATGCGCATGACGGCCGGTTACGCGACGATTGCAAATGGCGGACGCCGGATTGAGCCGACACTTATTGACCGGGTACAAGACCGTTACGGCAAAACCGTGTTTAAGCACGATGAGCGTATTTGCGACGGTTGTGAAGTCGAGAGCTGGCAAAACCAAGCAGAGCCATTGGTTATTGATACACGAGAACAAGTGCTCGACCCAATGACGGCCTATCAGATCACTTCCATGATGGAAGGTGTGATTAAACGAGGCACCGGTGCGCGTGTGCGCTCAATTGGCCGCCCAGTAGCTGGAAAAACAGGCACCTCAAACGACTATAAAGATGCGTGGTTTGTTGGCTTTACCCCAGAAATGGCGGTAGGTGTTTATGTTGGTTATGACACACCCAAAAATATGGGACGTGCCGCAACAGGTGGCGAACTTGCCGCGCCGATCTTTACAGCTTTCATGAAAGAAGCGCTTGCGGGTAAACCGCCTACTCCGTTCAATATTCCTGCTGGCATGACACCGATTTGGATTGATCCCAAAACGGGCGTGAAAGTCGCTGGTGGTGACGGTGCTATTGTTGAAGCGTTTAAGCCGGGAACGGGGCCGAACCTGATCACCTCTGTTATTGGCATTGATTCTGAAGTCTTCCAAGAATTGGAAGGCGGCACGAGCCAGGACTTTAATGCAGGTCGTGGTGGGCTGTTCTGATTATAGCTGTTTGTAACAAGTTGACCTTTGCTGCGCGCGCCTTGCGACCGCAGCGCCGTTCGGCTAAATCTAAAGTTCCAATTTTCGCAAGAATTTATACGAGAGTTTAGAAGTTTCTTATGCGTGCAGAAATTCAAACCGTTGTCGATGAGATCGAGCAAGCCATGGGTTTGCTAAGGAGGCATCTTTGACTGGGATACGGCCCAGTCTCGCCTAGATGAATTAAACGAAAAAGCCGAAGATCCCGATCTTTGGAACGACACCGAAAAAGCGCAAGCTGTAATGCGTGATCGCACCTCTTTGGAGGGGCAGATCAGCGCCATTGCTGAATTGCAAGCTACGCTGACCGACAATGTGGATTTGATCGAGTTGGGCGAAATGGAAGACGACCAAGAAGTCGTCAAAGAGGCTGAGAAAGCTCTTGTTTCGTTGAAGGTACAAACTGACCGTCGGCAGGTTGAAACTTTGTTGTCTGGCGAAGCTGACGCCAATGATTGCTATGTGGAAGTACATGCGGGTGCCGGTGGCACAGAGAGCCAAGACTGGGCGAACATGCTTTTGCGCATGTATACGCGATGGGCGGAACGTAGCGGCCGCAAGGTTGAAGTTATGGAGATGCATGACGGCGAAGAGGCGGGGATCAAATCCGCGACTTTGCTGGTTAAGGGCATCAATTCATATGGTTGGCTAAAAACGGAAAGCGGCGTGCATCGGCTGGTGCGTATTTCGCCCTATGATTCTCAGGCACGTCGGCACACCAGTTTTTCTTCGATTTGGGTCTATCCAGTTATTGATAACACGATCGACATTGAGGTCGCTGAATCTGAAGTGCGGATCGATACCTATCGTGCATCTGGTGCCGGTGGGCAGCACGTCAATACGACAGATAGCGCGGTACGTATTACCCATCTTGAGACGGGTATCGTGGTGCAGTGTCAAAATGATCGTTCACAGCATAAAAACAAAGCTACAGCTTGGCAGATGTTGCGTGCGCGGCTTTATGAAGCCGAATTGCAAAAGCGCGAAGAAGCGGCAAACGAAGAGAGTGCGCAAAAGTCGGAGATTGGCTGGGGTCACCAAATTCGTTCGTATGTTTTGCAGCCCTACCAGATGGTCAAAGACTTGCGCACGAGTGTGGAAAGCACACAGCCTTCTGACGTGCTTGATGGCGATCTGGATGCTTTTATGGAAGCAGCGCTTGCTTTACGCGTCGGCAAGGACGACGACGAGTAGGGTTCAGTTCAAATATTTGGACAGCTTATTGCCCGCAACGATGAAACGCTCAGGATTGACCGGTTTGTCGTTGCGGCGCACTTCCAAATGAAGGTGAGGGCCTGTGCTGCGGCCCGTCGAGCCGACCAGTCCCAATACTGAACTCGCGCCAACCTTTTGGCCAACCTTGACCTTAATTTTTGACATATGCGCATAGCGTGACAAAAGGCCGTTCGGGTGGGTTACTTCAACCGCATTGCCGTACCCGCCTTTGCGCCCCGCAAATGTGACCTTGCCCACCCCAATGGAGCGGATTTTTGTGCCGTTGGAGGCGCGAAAATCTAGTCCAGAGTGGAACGCGGATTTTCCGGTAAATGGATCGCGACGATTGCCAAAGCGGGAACTATATTTGTTCGAATATGGAAGCGGGCGAAAGATTGGCGCGGACTTGATCACGTTTTTCGCATCTTGAAGGCGAGACAGGGCGGACATTGCTGAATTGGCGGCGTCTATGTGGTCTGATGGTTCAAAGTCTGGGCGTGCTGGGATGTACGGGCCACCAGTGGCTGCCTTGGCCCGAACCAATAGACCTGCGCGCTTAAGCTCTTTTGAAATCAAATCCGTGCGTTTATCCGCTGAAACTGCAATCGCGCTGAGGGCTGCTAAACTTTCGTTTTGCATATTGGTGATGTTTTTCGCCACACCTGCAATATCTGATGTTGAAGACACATTGGTAGTTGCTGGGCTAGAAGTTCTTAGGGCGGAACTTGAACTGGAGGCAACGTCGATGCCCAGGTCCTTAGCTTTTTGTGCCAATGACTTTACATAATCATGTTGTTCGAGCAGCAGTTCCTGTTGGGCAGCTAAGTCCTGCAATTGCAAGTTGATGTTGCCGGATTTTGCGAACTGACGTGAATGCAATCTATCCAACTCAGTGCGCAAATGAGCGATTCTGTTTTCATAGGCCGCAATTTGCAGGTCTGATTTCGCAGAAAGCGCGTCGGCTATTTTGGGTGACTTATAAAGCGCTATGGCCAGAAATATATTGGCCGAGAATAAAACGGCGACAAGGCCGTAAATCCAAGCATTCTTGAACTTACCGCGAAACATTATTGCGGAGAAGGAGGCGGATGCCCTTACAGTGTTCTGAGTTCCAAAGTTACGCACAAACTACTCGTTATTCTAATCAACCAGGATGTGGCTAAGCATGAACGTCTATGGTTAATAAATGTAGAAAAGCTAACCAATAATCGACGCAAGTGGTTTGTAAAACTGTGGGGTGAGCCCTGCAGCGCTGCGTGCTTTGTCATTAAAGGGCGGTTTTAATGCGCCACGAAAGTGATTGCGGACGAGATTTTGGAAGGTCTCAACGGGCTTTTTTTGCTCTTTATCACACATGTATCGAAACCATTTTGCTCCGAATGCAACATGACGTTTTTCATCATTATAGATGGTTTCAAGAATTTTGGCGGTGGCCATATCCCCGTGCCCGATGGTTCTTTCGATCATGGGTGGGGTAATATCAAGGCCACGGGCTTCAAGCACCTGAGGAATGATCGCTAATCTCGCCAACAAATCATGCGCTGTTTCTGCGCAAGATTGCCAAAGGCCATCATGGGCCGGCAAATCACCATAATTCATGCCGATTTGTTTTAGTCGACTGTCGAGTAGGCGGAAATGTTTGGCTTCCTCCATACCGACTTGGACCCAATTATCAAAGTAGGAACGTGGCAGCTTAGTGCCGCAGGAGCGAGCAACTAAATCCCAGGTTAGGTCGACTGCGCTTAGTTCAATATGCGCAAGCGCGTGGATGTGTGCCCGGCGTCCATCTGGCGTGCGCAGGTTTCGTTTTGGCATTTTATGGGGAGATAGTAGGATCGGTTTTTCGGGGCGACCGGGCGTTTCAGGCAACGCATTTTCATCCATGCGTCCTTTAGAGATTTTGCGATGGAACCAGTCTTTTCCAAGCTCCAGAGCGAGCTCTGTCTTTTTGTGCAAGTCAGGCTCTGTCACAATGGCAACAGAGCCTTCAAACAGGTTGAAACTTGGCATTAGCTTTGCGCGGACTTTACAAAGTCCAGCACGGCTTGTGCATGTACCTTGGCCCGCACTTTTCGCCAAATGTTCGCGAGGTTTCCTTTTTCGTCGATCAAAAATGTAGCGCGCTCAATACCGAAATGGGTTTTGCCGTACATCTTTTTTTCGACCCAAACGCCATATTGTTCAATTACTGTTTTTTCGGGATCAGAGCCTAAGATGACGCTCAGCTCGTGTTTTTTTCGAAAATTCTCATGCCGTTTGATGCTGTCTGCGGAAACCCCAATCACCACTGTATTGAGCGCCTCAAATTCTGGCAGCAACGCCGAAAAGTCGATGTTCTCTATGGTGCAACCGCTGGTATCGTCCTTTGGATAAAAGAACAAAACCACATTTTTGCCGCTCTGATCAGCGAGTGAGAATGTGCCGTGCGAATCGGTAGGTAGTTCGAACAGCGGGGCAGGGTTGCCAGTCTTGAGTTCTTCCATGGTAAAATGACCTTTGTGCGGTGAAGGTGTGTAAATATAAATGTGTATTATCAGTGCCTTAGTGCAGCCTGTTTTTCAAGCTAGAGTTGGTACTTGTGATCAAGTCTGTCAATTGACTATCAATGGAACGGGTAAACGCAAAATTGCGGGCTAAATGAACGAAGTAATTAACGATAAACGTAAGCCGTTTTGGCGACAGCATCGATTTATGTGGCCAATGTTTGCTTTGGTTGTGTTTGTCGCTCTGATCATAAGGCTAGTCGTTGCGCCCGTGAGCGTGCCATTTGTTGATCGTGTTATCCAAGATCAATTTGCTGCTCAATTCCCTGATGAGAGTTTCCAGCTTTCCTATAGCAAAAGTGGAATTCGCCTGAAAGACGGTTGGATGCCGACACTTCAGCTGGACGAAGTATCTGTGTTAAACACCGCCAGTGGCGCTAAATTTGACAGCGCTTCTGTGAAGCTTAGTTGGTTCACCCCAGCCATGTTTGTTGGCAGTCCAACTTTGGAAATTTTGGTTGAAAAACCAATTGTCCAACTGGTTCAGGACTATAGCGGCATTCGGCTGGCCCGGATTGAGTTGGACGACCCAAAGGGTGAACAACCAATCATTCGCTTGCAGACTGACGGTAAAGCCACCCAAAAAATTCGCGTCACCAATGATGGCATTATGACAGCGGTTGACGGTGCTGCGACACAAGCTGAAATAAAGTCTGACAATGCTTGGGCGATTGAAGGGGTCGAATCGCTTGAGGTCGCGCTTGCTGCGTTTTCGTCCAAGTCTCAATCCGTATCTTTTCGGGCACTCAATGTCGAAAGTGCCAATGTCGAGGTGGTTGATCGCATTTATCAACTCTATCGTCGCTTGGATGATGTTGATTTGCGCATGGAGCCGTTTGGGCAAGACGTCCATATGGACATTGAATTTTCCACCAGCGGACGTCGCACATTTGGCGAATTGGTTTGGTCGCCCGAGGATGCAGCAAAACGCAGTGTCAAAGGCAAGTTTGAGAATATCGATCTGGCACTGGTCCTTCCATTCGTGGATGATCAGGACGGGGTGTTTGCGCTTAAGGGCGGCACAAACATGTCTTTTGATGTGCAATATGCCAAAGAAGGCGTTGTACACGGCGCATTTGAAATTGACATTTCCAATGCTCAGGCAGGGATTGAGCAGGATCTTTTTGAGATTGAGGCGAATGATGCCGAGATTGAATGGTTTCCGCAGGAAGCTAAATATGTCTTGGCTCCGTTTGCCATAAAAGTTGGGCAATCTTCCAGTTTGGTTGATGGCGAGTTTTTGCTTGGCCTTGATGACCAATATGGCCCGACAGTGAGCTATTCAGTTCGCTTGCGCGACACGTATCTACAGCCCAATGATCTGGAAGCACCTGAGAATATTATCGATGAAATTTCGATGTCGGGTTGGTCAGCTCCCTTGTATGGCGCGACGGGCATCGACAGAATTTTGTTCACTGACGACCAAATTGAACTGGCCGGGCAGGGACGAATGGATGTTTTGCAAAAAGGGTTGGGTTTTGACATTTCCCTTTATGGCAAAGGAGCATCTGCAGATGATTTGAAACGCATCTGGCCGTATTTTTTGGCGACTGAAGCGCGTGAATGGTTTGTTGAAAACGTATCTGGAGGGCGCATAGAAGAAGCCAAGATGCGGTTCAACTTCCCGGTAGGAACCGTCGGGAAACCTGGCGAGGACCGCCGCATACCTGAGGGTGGTGTGACGATTGAAGGCAAGGCGAAAGATGTCAAACTGGTGCCATTGCCCGGGTTTCCAGCCATTGAAATTGATGGCACGACAAATGTGTCAGTCAAAGACCACAATCTAGTGATGGGGTTTGACCGTGCTGTTGTGCGGGATGAAAGCGGCGAAGTTATCATCGAAAACGCTGCATATCTCAACCGGGATAGCGGGGCGAAAGAACAGCTGTTTGAGATTTCGGGCCAGATTAAAGGCGCCATTTCTACCCTTGTAGCAATTGCCAACAAAGAGCCGTTGAACCTGCTTAAGGATTTTGAGGTTGAATACCGACCGCAAGATTTGACCGGTAACGCAGATGTGCAAGTGATCGCAACAATCTCGCAAGATGAGGGCGGAAAGCCCAAGGGTGTCGATTATACGTTGAACGGATCGGTGGATAATTTTGCGTCCAAGTTCCCAATTGAAGGGCGCACGGTTAGCGGCGGCAAAGTCAAGTTTACGGCTTCTCAAGCTGGTTATCGCGTCGCTGGACGTGCAACAGTGGATGGCATCGGCGCTGATATTTTGGTTGTGGCGGCTGACGGTGCGAACCCAACTATTACGGCAAGTGCAACGCTGAGTGAAGATGATCGAAAAAAGCTAGGGATCGACTTAAGCCAGTTTGTTGATGGTCCACTGCGCTTTGTCGGCAGACCATCTGGCGATGCCATTCAGCTCGCAGTAGATTTGACAGATGCGCAGCTTAAATTTGCTGAATTGGGGTTGCGTAAACCCAAGGGCGTAAAAGGACAATTGAACGCAACCTTGTTGATCGATGACACCTTGATAGATGCGCAAACCGTTGATTTGCGGTTTGGCAAAGTGCGGGTTGCGGGAAGTTTGAAATACGACACGGTCGCGGGTCTTCGCTCGGCAAATATTGTTGATCTGGTGTTAAACGATGGCGACAAAGCCAGCGTGTCCATGGAACCGATTAAGGGTGGATTTGCCGTAAAGGTTGTCGGCGAGCAGCTTGATTTAAAACCCATGCTCAAGCGTTTCCTTGGGCTGGGTGAAGATGCCAGCACGCAAGCCACTTCAAATGCCGAACAGCAGATTATTGATATTGAGGTTAAGCTGGACCGCGCCCTTGGATTTTATAGGACCACCGCTTACGGCTTGAACTCGCATTTGGTCTTTAAAGGTGCTGACTTTATCCGCGTGGATTTGCAGGCGTCGCTGGGGAATTCTAAAGTGGTTTCAATTGCCACCAATCCTGTGCCCAATGGCCGCCTTATGTCGGCAGCTTCAAACGACTTAGGCACTTTGTTGCGCTTCATCGGCATGTATTCAAGGTTGTTGAACGGTGAGGGCAGCTTGGTTCTAAGGGTCGAATCTGATCGATATCAAAATTCGGGTGAATTCGTTCTAACCGATTTCTCGCTGGTTGATGAAGATAAGGTGGCTCAAGTTATGGGCAATCACCGCGATAGCCGCAGTTTGATTCAACGCGAAAATCGTGTGAACTTTAGGCGTGGCTATGCCAAGTTTGAACGCTCTGGCGAGGTGATCACCGTTAAGGAAGCTTCGTTGGATGGTGGCACTATTGGTGGCACGCTAAGGGGTGCTGTTTATACTGACCAGCGGCGCTACGATTTGGTCGGCACATATATTCCATTGTTTGGCCTGAACAATATTTTCCAGAAATTACCCCTGCTTGGCAGGATTTTAGGTGGCCGAGAAGGAGAAGGGTTGTTGGGCGTAACATTTGCCGTACGTGGCGAATTGGATAATCCCAAGTTTTCCATCAACCCGGCGTCAATTTTGGCACCAGGTGTGTTCCGGCAGATTTTTGAGTTCCGTGCGCAGGGCGGTGACCTGCAGGCAAAGAAGGCGCTTGAGGCGGTCGATAAAGACAATTAAAATAAAAACGGGGCCGAAGCCCCGTTTGTAAAATATGTCTTTGTGAAGAGTGCTAGTTGCTATTCAGGACGCAGCAAAATGTGCCGTTTTTTTCCTGACGAAATTTTGATAACGCCTTCGGCCAGCAAGTCAGCTTCAGAAATTGATGAGCGTTCGTCCTCGACCTTATTGTCATTCAGCTTTAAAGCGCCTGATTTGATCATGCGACGTGCTTCGCCATTTGAGCCGGCAAGCCCAGACAGCACAGCTGCATTGAGAACGCCGATGCCTGCGTTCAAATCAGATTTGGAAATGACAACGCTGGGCAAAGAAAGGTCAATTGCGCCTTCTTCGAAGGTGGCCTTGGCGGTTTGTGCTGCCCGGTCTGCAGATGCCTGATCGTGCATGGTTGCTGTTACCGTCGTGGCCAAAAGCGCTTTTGCTTCATTTAGCTCCGCGCCTTCGCACTTTTCAATACGTGCAATTTCAGACATCGGCAACGTGGTGAATAGTCGGAAAAATCGCCCAACGTCGGCGTCGTCGACGTTTCGCCAGAATTGCCAGAAAGGATATGCGTCCAATCGATCAGGGTTGAGCCAAATCGCCCCATCCATGGTTTTGCCCATTTTGACACCTGAAGCAGTTGCAATCAGTGGCGTAGTAGCCGCAAAGTAGTTGTTTTTGCTTGCACGTCGCCCAAAGTCGACGCCTGAAATGATATTGCCCCATTGATCTGACCCGCCCAGTTGTAGTTGGCAGCCATACCGTTTGTTCAATTCGAAAAAGTCGTAGGCCTGAAACACCGAGTAATTGAATTCTAGCAACGACATATGTTGTTCACGTTCAAGGCGTGTTTGCACAGAATCGCGCTTAATCATTTCGTTGATCGAAAAATGCCGTCCATACTCGCGCAAGAACTCCAGCAGTTTAAGGTCTAAAAGCCAATCTGCATTGTCCGCCATGATGGCATCGGTTGGCCCATCACCAAACTTAATCAGTTTGGCGAAGCTGCGCTGCAACGCCGTCTTGTTGCTTTCGATGACCTCGTCGGTCAGCATTTTGCGCATCTCGTCTTTACCTGATGGGTCACCCACACGGGTGGTGCCCGAACCCATCAATGCTATGGGCCGGTGGCCAGTTTGCTGCAACCAATAAAGTAGCATTATTTGGACAAGACTGCCCACGTGCAGGCTGTCTGCGGTACAATCAAATCCAATATAGGCTGTAATTGGCCCTTCGCACAGTCTCTCGTCTAACGCCTGCGGATGCGAAAGCTGGTGAATAAATCCACGCTCTTCAATTGTTTGCAAGAACTCTGACTTGTACGTCACGCTATGAACCCCTTTAGGTAATGATTTTTAACGGCCGCCGCCGGACGCTATTTCTGCGCGTCGACGATCAAGGTATTCGGCACTGCGTTCCACCAGTTCTTCAATTTTGTCTTCAAAGAAGTGGTTCGCGCCTTCCACGATTTGCTGTTCAATCGTGATGCCTTTTTGGGTTTGCAACTTATCGACCAGTTTTTGCACTGATTCTGGTGGTGCAACGCGGTCATTCTCGCCATGGATGATCAACCCAGAAGATGGGCAAGGGGCAAGAAACGAGAAGTCGTAGAGGTTTTCTGGGGGAGCGACGGAAATGAAGCCCTCAACTTCTGGACGGCGCATCAAAAGTTGCATGCCGATCCACGCGCCAAACGAAAAGCCTGCGATCCAGACGCCGGGGCTTTCTTTGTTTAGCGTTTGCAGCCAATCCAGTGCAGCTGCTGCGTCAGATAGTTCGCCCAAGCCGTGATCGAAGGCGCCAAGAGAGCGCCCAACACCGCGTGAGTTAAACCGAAGAACAGAAAAGCCGCGCTCCACAAACATGTAATACATGTGATAAATAATTTGGTTGTTCATCGTGCCACCGAACTCTGGGTGCGGGTGTAGCAGGATGGCGACGGGCGCGTTTGGTTCCTTGGATGGCTGGTAACGACCCTCTAGGCGACCGGATGGGCCATTGAAAAAGACTTCAGGCATAAACTAGACCTTCTTTCGCGCTTCTAACTTGTCATTCTTTTTGTCGCGAACCCAACCAAATGAAGATGTGGGTGGCGGCGAAAAAGGTTGACGAATGGTTGCGTGCTTCCTAAAACGTGAGGACTAAAAACCAGTTTAGAATTATTCAAAACTAGTTTTTCGACCCATTAGTCTGAACTTGAGCGATCCTTTTACCTATTTAGGTGCTCAAATTTCAAGAACTGATTGGATTATTTGGCAAACTGAGTGAATGAATTTCGATAAATGACCAATAAAATCACATATCTTGACCATCATGCCTCTGCGCCGCTGCTTCCTGAAGCGCGTGAGGCTATGCTCGAGATGCTTGATATCGTTGGTAATCCGTCCTCGGTTCATGCAAATGGGCGCAAGTTACGCGCTGCGATTGAAGAGGCGCGGGATAAAGTCGCTCTAGCTGCCGGAACGGCGCGCGGACGGGTGATTTTCACCGGTTCTGCGACCGAAGCATTGACACAAGCGATCATTGGCGGCGCAAAGTCAGGCGAGGTTTCGCGCATTCTTTATGGCGCGGGCGAACATATAGCGGTTATCCGTGCTGTTGAAGCCAGCAGCGTTGACGCTCAACCCATCTCGATGTTGGCGAATGGCCAGTATGATATGGAACAGCTAGCCCAAAGCATCGCTGATGCGGGCGAGCAGCGTTTGATGGTTATTGTGCAGCAAGTGAATAATGAAACCGGGGTCATTCAGCCGATAGCGGATATCGAAGACCTATTGCGCGAAACGAACCATTTGTTGGTTTTGGATGCGGCACAGGGGTTTGGCAAGGTTCCGTTTTTCTTTGACCCATCACGGGTCGATGCGATGGCGATTTCTGCGCATAAAATTGGTGGCCCGGTCGGTGTTGGTGCGTTGATTGTGAAGCCCGCGATGGATGGTGCGAAATTAATACCCGGCGGTGGCCAAGAACAGGGACGCCGTGGCGGTACTGAAAGTGCGTCGCTGATTGCAGGCTTTGGCGCGGCATGTGTCGGCCTACATGAACGGTTCGATGCATTGCGTAAACACGAACTGGTCAATTTGGCGCAGGTCGAGCTGTTGAAAATCGTACCCGAAACCACCATCTTCGGTTCAAGTGTAGAGCGGACAGGGACCGCGCTTTGTTTTGCAATCCCTGAATTAAAGAATAACATTAGCATGATCAATTATGATCTTGAAAATGTGTCTCTTTCGGCAGGTTCCGCCTGTTCGTCGGGTAAAGTTTCTCGCTCGCATGTTTTGTCGGCAATGGGGGTTGGAGATGACCTCGCTGATTGTGCGCTGCGGTTGAGTGTGGGGTGGAACTCCACTGGGGATGATATTGAGAGATTTTTGGCGGTAACTAAAAAAATAGTTGCTCGTCACCAATCGAAACGTGGCGCTGCTGCGTAACTAGGTTGGAAAGAGTTTAGGAGCAAAAAATGGTAGCTGTTCAGGAAACAATTGATCACGTCAAAGAGATTGACGTCGATAAGTATAAATATGGGTTCAAAACCGATATCGAAATGGACATGGCACCAAAAGGCCTAAATGAAGATATTGTACGCTTCATTTCCGCCAAGAAGGACGAGCCAGAGTGGATGCTTGAAATGCGTCTTGATGCGTTTCGTCGTTGGCAGAAAATGGAAGAGCCTGATTGGGCGCGGGTAAATTACCCGGAGATCGACTTCCAAGACCTGTATTATTATGCCGCTCCAAAATCGACGCCAGGGCCTAAAAGCCTTGATGAAGTCGACCCCGAATTGCTTGAAACATACAAGAAGCTCGGCATTCCTTTGCAAGAACACGCCGCATTGGCTGGCGTTGAAGGTGCGAGAATCGCTGTTGATGCTGTGTTTGACAGTGTTTCCGTTGTGACCACGTTCCGTGAGGAATTGAAGAAGCACGGTGTGATTTTCTGTTCCATCTCAGAAGCGCTTAAGGATCATCCTGAGCTTGTGAGACAGTATCTAGGCACTGTTGTTCCAGCTACTGACAACTTCTATGCGACTTTGAATGCGGCTGTCTTTTCTGATGGTTCGTTTGTTTACATTCCAAAAGGCGTTCGTTGCCCAATGGAATTGTCGACCTACTTCCGGATCAACCAAGAAAATACCGGGCAGTTTGAGCGGACGTTGATTATCGCCGAAGAGGGCTCATATGTGAGTTACCTTGAAGGCTGTACAGCGCCAATGCGTGACGAAAACCAATTGCACGCGGCGGTTGTTGAGCTTGTTGCGATGGACGATGCTGAGATTAAATACTCAACTGTGCAGAACTGGTATCCGGGCGATAAAGACGGCAAGGGCGGAATTTATAACTTTGTGACCAAGCGTGGCGATTGTCGCGGCAAGAATTCAAAGATTTCTTGGACACAAGTTGAGACTGGTTCTGCTGTAACCTGGAAATACCCAAGCTGCATCTTGCGCGGTGACAATTCAGTTGGTGAGTTTTACTCAATCGCTGTTTCTAACGGTCATCAGCAAGTCGATAGCGGTACCAAGATGATCCATTTGGGTAAGAACACCTCAAGCCGGATCATTTCAAAAGGTATTTCTGCTGGTGTGTCTCAAAACACATATCGCGGGCAGGTTTCCGCACATGCCAAAGCAACTGGGGCACGCAACTTTACGCAGTGCGATAGTTTGTTGATCGGTGATAAATGCGGGGCCCACACGGTGCCTTACATTGAAAGCAAAAACCCAACAGCGGTGTTTGAGCACGAAGCAACGACATCTAAAATTTCAGATGATCAGATGTTTTATTGCCAGCAACGCGGCCTAAACGAAGAAGAGGCGGTTGCTTTGATCGTGAATGGTTTCGTACGCGAAGTGCTGCAGCATTTGCCGATGGAATTTATGGCCGAAAGCCAAAAGCTAATCGGCATCAGCCTTGAAGGCAGTGTCGGGTAAAATGGAAAAGCTTCTTTTTGCATTGGCAGTGGGCGCAGGCATGGGCTGGTTGGTCGCCGGTCGTGTCAAAAAGGAAGAGCCCAAGATGTACAGGCAAATTGGGCTAATTGCCGGCGTAATTGCAACCGTGGTCGTTTGGTCCGTTGCTGTTTTTGTCTGGTAAAACAAATATTAATGCAGCAACAGCTGTAAAACGAACAATTGCCTATGGGGTCCAAGATTTGAGCCCTTTAGGCGCTAAAGTTTGGCCGACAGGGATGACGGCCTAGATTGAAGGACGATGAGATGACAACGCCAATTCTTGAAATCAAAGATTTGCACGTAAAGGTCGAGGAAGAAGACAAAGAAATCCTCAAAGGCGTGAATTTGACTTTGCCAGCTGGCGAAGTACACGCAATCATGGGCCGCAATGGTTCTGGTAAATCGACGCTTTCATATGTGCTTGCGGGTAAAGACGGCTATGAAGTGACACAGGGTCAAATTCTGTTTCACGGCAAAGATTTGTTGGAAATGGGCGCTGACGAACGCGCGGCGGCAGGTCTGTTTTTGGCTTTCCAATACCCGATTGAAATTCCGGGCGTTTCAACCATGACGTTTTTGAAGGCCGCTTTGAACGCCCAGCGTAAATCGCGCGGTGAAGATGAGATGAAAATCCCAGACTTCATGAAAATGGTCAAAGAAGCGTCCGCTAAACTTGAAATCAAACAAGACATGCTGAGACGCCCCTTGAATGTTGGGTTTTCTGGCGGTGAGAAAAAGCGTGCGGAAATTCTTCAAATGGCGCTTATGCAACCTTCGCTTTGCGTTTTGGACGAAACCGATTCTGGGCTTGATATTGATGCGCTGAAAATTGTTTCTGAAGGCGTCAATAATTTGCGATCTGAAAATCGTTCAATGCTCGTGATCACGCACTATCAGCGTTTGTTGAATCACATTGTGCCAGATCGTGTGCATGTGTTCTCTGAAGGTCGGATTGTTGAAAGCGGCGATCGCGATTTAGCGCTTGAGCTTGAAAGCAAAGGCTACGCTGGTTTTGATGGCCAAGCGGCATAAGGCGGGTTTGATCCAATGAACGAGACAACTAAAACACTAAGTGGTGCAGAAGAAGCGCTTAAGGCGCATCTTTTGGCCCGTGGGCAAGACGAGGCGGCATCTAGCTTTGCAGCGCTTGGTTTGCCGACACGTCGTATCGAAGCCTACCATTATACCGATCTGAAATCATTGTTGCGCGATGTGCCTGAGGCACTTGCTGGTGATAATGATGGCGAAGACTCTAAGCGTTCAGCGTTTGAAGACATTGCTCGGATTGAAATCGTCAATGGCCGGTTGGCTGGGGATTTTGATATTGAGGGCGTTGAAGTTGCGACAAGCGCGAACAGTGTTTCTGGCAGCGATGCTGTCGTGGTGCTGAGTGAAGCGCTTGTTGGTGATGTGGTTGAAATCCAAATCAGTGGCGAAATCGATCAGGTTTTGCATATTGATCGGATTATTGACGGCGACGCAGCGATTAATGCGGACAAGGTTATTGTGCGCCTGGCTGATGGGGCGAAGGCCACTTTGGTCGAGAGTTTCAATGCTTCCAGTGCTGCGCATATGCGACTTGCCACAACTCAGGTTGAGTTGGGCGAAGACACGAACTTTGTGCATTTGCAGTTGGATGGCAATTCTGCTGAAACGCGGCACTTTGCGCATAATGGATATCGTCTTGGCGCAAACAGCTTGCTGCGCACGTTCGTGCAACATAGTGAAGCTCAACTGAGCCGCACTGTTGTGACTGCCGATTTTGTTGGTGGTGGTGCCCATGCTGATTTTGCCGGGTTGAACCTTTTAGCTGGCAACCAGCACGCGGACATCACCTTGAATGTCAATCATTCGGTGGCGGATACAACAAGTACCGAGATGTTTAAGCATGTGGTGCATGATCGGGCCAAGGCCGTGTTCCAAGGCAAAATCGTTGTAGCACCAGACGCGCAAAAAACTGATGCTCAAATGATGAGCCAAGGGTTGATCCTTTCAGAAGTTGGCCAAGTTTTGGTGAAACCGGAACTTGAAATTTTTGCCGATGATGTGATCTGTGCCCACGGTGCGACCTGTGGTGAACTTGATAAAAACTCATTGTTTTATCTGATGAGCCGAGGCATTCCGAAAAAAGAAGCTAAAGCGATGCTTATTCGCGCGTTTCTAGCGGAAATGTTTGAGCCAATTGAAGTCGAGGCTGTTGTTGAACAGCTTGAAGCGCGGGTTGACGCGTGGCTTCATGATCGGGACGAGGCATAAGCCCTTATGTTTGATTTGGAACGGGTACGTGCGGATTTTCCTATTCTAAAGGAAGAAATTCACGGCAATCGTCTTGTTTATTTGGATAGTGGCGCGTCGGCCCAAAAGCCTCGACAGGTTTTGGACCGGATTATGCATGCCTATAGTCACGAATATTCCAATGTACATCGGGGTTTGCATACACTCTCCAATCGCGCCACCGAGGCTTTTGAAGCGGCACGGGAAACTTGTCGGTCCTTTATCAATGCACCATCGGTGGATGACATTGTATTCACCCGATCTGCAACCGAAGCGTTGAACTTGGTCGCGCAAAGCTTTGTTGGGCCGCAGATCGGTGAGGGGGATGAAATTGTCCTCACTATGATGGAACACCACTCCAATATTGTACCGTGGCATTTCCACCGTGAACGCAAGGGTGCGGTGTTAAAATGGGTTGATGTTGGCGATGATGGCAGCTTCGACCTTGATCTGTTTGAAGCCCAATTGAGCGACAAAACAAAAGTCGTTGCCATAACACATATGTCCAATGTTTTAGGCACAGTGGTACCGATCAAACGGGTTTGTGAAATAGCCCACGCGAGGGGTATTCCTGTTGTTGTGGATGGCAGCCAAGGCGCTGTGCATGAAATTGTCGATGTGCAGGATATGGACGTAGATTTCTACATCATGACGGGGCACAAGCTTTATGGGCCAACCGGTATTGGTGTGCTTTACGGAAAAGCCGAATTGCTCCGCGAAATGCAGCCCTATATGGGCGGCGGCGAAATGATCAATGATGTGATGTTGGAAGACGTTACATATAATGAGCCACCGCATCGGTTTGAAGCTGGTACGCCACCCATTGTGCAGGCAATCGGTTTGGGCGCGGCGCTTAATTACATCAATGAGATCGGGCGTGAAAATATTATGGCCCATGAGGCTGATGTAGGTGCTTATGCGCGTGAAAAGCTGACGAAAATCAATTCTTTGCGATTGATTGGCGATGCGCCCGGTAAAGGTGCTATATTCTCATTTGCCATTGAAGGTGTTCATGCGCACGATTTAAGCACTATTCTTGATCGCTACGGTATTGCAGTGCGAGCCGGTACACATTGTGCGCAGCCCTTGTTGAAACGCTTTGGTGTATCCTCGTCATGCCGCGCATCGTTTGGTGTTTATAACGGCAAAGATGACGTAGACGCGTTGGTTGAAGCCATTGAAAAAGCGCAAAAATTTTTCGCTTAAAGGAATACAAAAATGAGTGACGATATGACTCAGAGCCCAGCAGAAGATAGCGAAGTTGCAGTAAACGCGGCTGATATCTCTATTGATAGTACTCTTGGCGAAGCAGAAATTTCACGATTTACTGATAATATTGTGGCAGCGTTGAAGACCATTTACGATCCTGAGATCCCGGTTGATATTTATGAATTGGGTCTTATCTATAAGGTCGATCTTGATGATAGTCGGAATGTCACGGTTGATATGACATTGACTGCACCAGGATGCCCGGTTGCTGGCGAAATGCCAATATGGGTTGAGAACGCGGTGCGTACCGTTGAAGGCGTGCAAGATGTCGCCGTAAATATGGTGTTTGAGCCTCCATGGGGGCCGGACCGTATGTCAGATGAAGCAAAAGTTGCTCTAAACTGGTGGTAATGTGATGAAAATTCTTTCGATTACGGAAAAAGCTGCGGGTCAAGTGAAAGAAATCCTTAGTCAATCGACTGACAAGGACGTCAACGCTGTGCGTGTTGGTGTGAAAAACGCCGGGTGTGCGGGGATGGCCTATACGCTTGATTATGTTAGTGAACCCGTTGTCGGCGATGATCATGTTGGCGAGCATGGGGTTGACGTCTATATCGACCCCAAAGCGACCCTGTTCCTTTTGGGAACGCAGATGGACTATAAAGAAGATATCCTAAAGTCAGAATTCACATTTGAAAATCCCAATCAAACAGGGGCGTGTGGATGCGGAGAAAGCGTTATGCTGGAACCAGCTGATCTAAAGGAATTGGCAAAAGCCCGCGCGGCTGCCGGCGAAAGCGCATAAGGCGCTCTGCCATTATTTAGTGAATGATGTGAAATGAAAAAAGTCGCTTAGGCGACTTTTGAATCGCGGAATTCTTCGTCGGTTTCGCAAATCACGCGATTTCGACCGTTACGTTTTGCCGTGTACAGGCATGCATCAGCCCGCTCGATGAGTTCGTGCAGATTTTCATCTTTATGAGACTGCGCGGCACCAATTGAAATCGTAATGCGGCCGAGCTTCTCATTCGTTGAGCGCTTCAAAAGTTCCTTGGCGTGGACAGCTTTGCGGATTTTCTCCGCAATCATTCGAGCACCACGAACGTCGGTATCTGGCAAAATGGCTGCGAATTCTTCACCGCCATAGCGAGAAGCATGGTCGCGGCCCTTGATGTTGGATTTTAGCGTCATCGCAACAAGACGTAGAACTTGGTCACCAGTTTGGTGCCCATAATTGTCGTTGAACGCTTTGAAGTGATCTATATCCATCATAAGGAGGGTGAATGGTTTGCCTTCTTTTTCAAAGGTTTCCATCTCTTGCTTCAAGCGTTGATCGAAGCTTTTACGATTGGCGATCTTAGTCAAAGGATCAAGCATGGTCTCTCGGCGTGCTGTATCCAAATCGCGTTTCAGACTAGAAATATCTTGCTGGGAAACTTTCAGCTTTTCTTCGAGATTCTTGTTTGAATCTCGCATCTGCGTCGTTTCTGCTTGGAGTTTGTTCGCTAAGCGCTTCAAACTGTCAGCATCCATTTCACCAGAAAGGCGCTCGCTCGCGTGATCCAGAGATCCTGAATAGATTTCTGCCGTATCGATTGCCTCATCCATGGCGCGATTAACCGCGTCAATTTTGGACGACATTTCTTGGCCAACAGATGTCAATTGTGATTCTAGATCGGAAGGATTGTCGAAAAATTCGCGGTAAACCAACAACACGGTTTCCATTGAAAGCACGCTGTCGTTGCCCAACAACATGTTTAAACGTTCGTTGAGTTGTTCATTTATGCCAGAAGCATAAGTGTAGCAAAGCTCATAAAAATGAGGATAAGGCGGAATCTTTGCCCGCTTCAACATTCCTAGCGCGGAAAAGGAATACTCCAATGTCCGCTGATAATCATGCTCAGATACAAGCATTTGCGACTAGGCTCCACCCAATACTCCCCCCGCAAATTGCGGGGCGAATCTCAAAAATTAACGTTCATGTTATCCACCCAAAACGATAAATTTTGGGTTAAAGTCTTGTTTAGCTCGCCTGTCTAACAGGTCGCAAGAGGAATGCTGGCACTTGATCAGACTGGCCGAATGGAACGGCGTCCTGCTTGTTTTTCTGCGCTCTATTATTTTGATGGCGCGTATTTGATTGTTTGTTTTCCGACGCTGGCAACTTCTGAACGTTTGTTGTGTTTTGTGGCTTTTGGGCTTCTGTTTTTTGCGGCTGTTCAGGCCTTTTCGTGCGTTCAGGTCTTTTTTGTTCAGGCTTCTTGCGTTCAGATGTGTCCCGTGCAGGACTTTTCGCTTCGACAGGAGCAGCTGAGGCTGCCTTATCGCTCTGGGCCCAATCAAGCTTCTTCTGAATGAGCTTTTCAATGGCGTCGAGATATTTGTTATCTGCTTTTGTTACAAGTGTAATGGATGTGCCATCACGACCCGCTCGACCTGTGCGCCCGATACGATGAACGTAATCTTCAGCATGGGTAGGGACGTCAAAGTTATAAACGTGACTTACATCAGGAATATCTAGGCCACGGGCAGCAACATCACTTGCAACAAGCAACTTCAGTTTATTGGCCTTAAACTTGGCCAGCGTGTCCATCCGAGATTTTTGATCCATGTCGCCATGAAGGGCGCCGGCATCATAACCATGCTTAACTAGCGACCGTTCAAGTGTGGCGATGTCGCGTTTGCGATTACAAAAGATAATCGCGTTTTTAAGGTCTTTTGCCTGATCGAGTTGATCACGCAATGCAGCACGTTTTTCAAATGGTTTACTGCCCACTTTAAGAACGCTTTGCGTAATTGTGTCGGCTGTCGAGTTTTGCCGCGCACTTTCCAGTTGAACAGGGTTGTTCAAAAATTTGTGGGTGAGGCGTGCAACTTCATCAGGCATAGTTGCTGAGAAGAACAGAGTTTGACGACGTTTTGGCAACAAAGATGAAATGCGCTCAATATCGGGGATGAACCCCATATCCAGCATACGATCAGCTTCATCAATGACGAAAATATCAACGCCGGTCATCAAAAGGCGACCGCGTTCAAAATGATCGATCAAACGCCCAGGTGTCGCGATGAGAACATCAGCGCCACGGTCGAGCTTTTTGTTTTGTTCTTCGAACGATACGCCGCCAATAAGCAACGCAACGGTCAACTTATGGTTCTTGCCATATTTTTCGAAATTTTCATGAACCTGTGCCGCCAACTCTCGTGTTGGTTCCAAGATCAAAGTGCGCGGCATTCGTGCGCGCGCCCGACCTTTTTCAAGCAAGGTAAGCATGGGCAAAACAAACGATGCTGTTTTGCCGGTGCCGGTTTGTGCAATGCCAACCACATCTCTTTTTTCGAGAATATGAGGAATGGCTTTTTGCTGAATGTCTGTGGGGATGGTGTAGCCAGCGTCAACAACAGCGTTGGTAACGGCTGTGCTCAGCCCCAGATTTGCGAAATTTTCACTCAAGTAAATACGTCCACTTTGCCGATTACGGTCTAACTTATGAAAATTAGTGGCCCCGCGAACAGGACAATAGCGTGCGTTACTCTTAAGTCAATGCACATATTTGATTTTTGTTAATGAAAGCCAATGGCTTGCCGGTAAGACTGTAAGAAATTCACGTTTTTCTATATGGATTTACTTAATTTGTCCCAATCGAGGTCAAATATCGAGATCGTTCGCGAACTCGGCGTTCTCTTGGATAAACTGAAACCGTAACTCCGGTTTATTACCCATCAACCGATCGATCGAATCTTTGGTCGCTGCTTGTTCGTCTTCCACACTAATTTGCACCAACCTGCGGGAACCCGGTTTCATCGTGGTCTCTTTGAGGTGTTGGAATGGCATTTCGCCCAGTCCCTTAAATCGTGTTATTTCGACTTTGCCTCGGCCTGTAAATTCTGCTTCCATGAGCTGATCTTTATGCTCATCGTCATTTGCATAAATTGTTTTTGACCCTTGGGTGATGCGGTAAAGGGGCGGCATGGCCAAGTATAAATGGCCCTCATTTATCAATTCAGGCATTTCTTGGAAAAAGAACGTCATCAATAGCGAGGCAATGTGGGCACCATCAACGTCAGCATCTGTCATGATGATGATCTTGTCATACCGCAAATCATCGCCTTTATATCGATCTCTGGTGCCAGAGCCCAAAGCTTGAATTAGGTCGCCGATTTGTTGGTTCGCCATGATCTTGTCCCGCGTCGCGCCTGCAACGTTTAGGATTTTACCACGAAGCGGCAAGATGGCTTGGTTTTTACGGTTACGGGCCTGTTTGGCGCTTCCGCCAGCCGAGTCTCCTTCGACGATGAAAATTTCAGCGCCCTGCGCCGCGCCTTGGGAACAATCTGCAAGTTTGCCGGGCAAGCGCAATCTGCGGGTGGCCGATTTGCGATCAATTTCTTTTTCTTTACGTCGGCGGATACGTTCTTCAGCGCGGTCTACTGCCCAATCCAGAAGCTTTGCAGATTGGTTGGGGGAGGCTGCAAGCCAGTGATCAAAAGCGTCACGGATCGCGTTGTCCACGATTTTGGTCGCGTCGCCGCTTGAAAGCTTGTCTTTTGTTTGGCCAACAAATTCTGGTTCGCGGACAAACACCGACAATACAGCGCTGCAGTTCGCAAGAATGTCTTCGGCGGTAATCACAGCTGCGCGTTTGTTGCCCGTGAGTTCGGCATAGGCTTTTATTGCTCGGAGTAGGGCGCTGCGTAGTCCCGATTCATGGGTGCCGCCATCTTGGGTGGGCACCGTGTTACAATAGGAATTGATAAAGGCGTCGCCCAATGTAAAGGCAATTGCCCATTCAACGGAGCCGTGCTTGCCTGCACTGCCCTTACGACCTGCAAACAGCTCTTCAACGATACGTGGACGCCCTTCAACGCGGCGTTCAACATAATCCTTCAAGCCATCAGGAAATAGAAACGTTGTTTTGGCCGGGATGTCCGTGCCTTCAACCAGCGCTTCGTCGCAAGACCAACGAATTTCAACGCCAGCAAACAAATAGGCTTTAGCCTGCGCCATATCATGCAGGCGTTTTGGGATAAATCTTGCCTTATCGCCAAAAATTTGCGGATCAGGATGAAACTTGGTGCTGGTGCCACGACGGTTGCGAACTGGGCCGTGATCAATAACGTCGGTTGTTGCAAGTCCGCGCGAAAAGGTCTGTGAATAAAGGCGTTGATCCCGAGCAACTTCAACAATCATATCGTCAGAAAGGGCGTTTACAACAGAAACACCAACGCCGTGCAGTCCACCAGATGTCTCGTAGGCTTTTGAATCAAACTTACCACCTGCGTGCAATGTCGTCATGATGACATCCAGCGTTGAGCGGTCTTTAAACTTAGGGTGTGCTTCAACGGGAATGCCGCGACCATTATCTGTTACGGTCAAATAGCCTTCGGCATCAAAGTGAACTTCAATCCGCGACGCATGGCCAGCGATTGCTTCATCCATCGAGTTATCAATAATTTCGGCAAACAGATGGTGGAGGGCATTTATGTCGGTGCCGCCAATATACATGCCAGGCCGACGGCGAACGGGCTCTAGACCTTCGAGCACCTCAATATCTTCGGCAGTATAGGTGCTACCGTCAGAAGATGAGGTTATTTTTGGCCGCGCAGGCGTGGGTGCTGGTTTGGGCGCACTCGCACTAGATTGTGGCGCAGGTTGAGACTCGCTTTTCTTTTTTGGGACTTCATCACCAAAATTTCCGAAAAGATCGTCATCGTTGTTCATTTTGCGCCTTACTTAAATTCGAATCATTGTTTGGTTGTGAGTAGCACGATTGGATCATCAGTTGGGTATCAATTCAATTTCTCAATTGAGGTTTTTCCCATAGATTCTGGTGATTTATAGAACATCAGGGTGTGGAGATTTGGACCCTATAGCCATCGAGTTTCTTGCCTCAAGTATAAACAAAACCTTATCAAGTGTCTCGTTAAGCGACGGAAAGTATTGACGAAATCTAACTTTGCCGTCAGCACTTTTTTAACAACGACGTGCTAAAACTCTTTTCATACGGTTAGATGAGTTTGGAGTTCCCGTATATGATCGTGAAATCAACGGCCAGCGTATTAGGTCAGCGGACTGAAGCGATAATTCATTGGTTGGAGCAAGTCGGATTTGGTAGTTTTGCGTACCGACTTGCCCACTTACCAATTTCTCGCCAACTTATGTTGTGGACATTTGCTGGCTTGTTTGTGTTTGTTTAGTCCACCAAAACCCATCCATATCATGTTTGCACTTGCGGGCGCTTAGTCGCTGGGTTAGCTTTTTCACGAAACTGAATTTGACTAACTCTAGACGCGGGGAGAGCAAGATGAATATGGCGCATCGAATTTGCTTATTATGGTTTGGCCCGCGTATCGCCCTGCAGATTTCTTAGATGTGTAGGGCCAATCGATAAAGTTTCTTTTCAGTATCTTTTACGGTTTGCCCAATTGTGGCCGCTTCTATTGCGGTTGTTCGAATTTTTCGACTTCTTATGTCGTTAAGGGCAATAAAATGACTTCCATCCAACTCAAAGACGTCAGCGCCATTGCGCAGACCGAACTCTTCAAAAACATCAACCTCAATGTGTCCAATGGCGAGAGTGTTGGGCTTATTGCTGCCAATGGTCGGGGAAAAACGACCTTGCTCAGTTTTTTGGCTGGGCTCAATGAACCAAGTAGCGGACAAATTGCTTTTTCTCGGGGTGCGAAAATTGGCTATGTCGAGCAGGAAGTTGAAAATGATCAGCTTGAGCAAACGGTTTATGATTTCGTTTCAACAGCTCTAACCAAAGAACAGTTAGAATATGAAGTTTGGCGCGTTGATGTGGCGCTTGCTGAGTTCGAAGTGCCGGAAGAACAATATCACGCGCCTATGCGCCGGCTTAGTGGTGGTTGGCGCCGGTTGGTGATGATTGCGCGGGTTTGGCTGACGGAGCCAGACATATTGCTGCTCGATGAGCCAACCAACCATCTTGATTTGGCGAAAATTGTTCAGTTGGAAGAGTGGATTAAACGCACGTCAAACCAAGTGCCGATGATAGTCGCGAGCCATGATCGAGCATTTTTAGACAATTGTACCAACCGCAGTTTGTTCCTACGTCCGGGCGTTTCGCGATACTTTTCCCTGCCTTACACGCAGGCCAAGGTTGCGCTTGAAGAGGAAGACGTCGCTGCGGAAAAGGTTTTGGTCAAAGAGCAAAAGCAAGCCAAACAACTTCGTCAGAAGGCGGCGAAGCTCTATAATGTCGGGCTTAATAGTGGCTCGGACCTTTTGCAAACCAAAGCCAAGCAACTTCGTCAACGGGCAACCGATATTGAAGACAGTATGCGTGACCTTCACCAAGAACGGCACGGCGACATTACGCTGGCCAATAGCGGTACCCACGCAAAGGTTTTAATGTCGTTTGAAAATGTGACAGTGAGCGCGCCGGACGATCGGAAGCTCTTCGATATCAAAAAAGAGCTGATTTACGCCGGGGACAGGATTGTTGTTTTGGCGGAAAACGGTGCTGGTAAAACTCAACTTGTCAAATTGGTTCATCGTTCGTTTTTGAAAGAAGGCGCCGTTCCTGGATTATGGGTGACGCCTTCGACGGTGCTTGGCTATGCGGATCAAGAAATCTCGCAATTGCCAGTTGATGAAACCCCGGAGAATTTTATTCTTCAGCATCCCGGTGTTGGGAACGCAAGATGTCGGTCACTTCTGGCTAATATTGGATTTGAGTTTGAAAAGCAGTCAAAACCGATTGGGCAATTGTCTTACGGGCAACGTTCGCGTTTGGCGCTCTTAAGTCTTAGATTGCTTGAGCCTAACTTTTATCTGTTAGACGAACCAACAAACCATGTGGACATCCCAGGGCGTGAACGTTTGGAGGCTGAGATCGTCGAAAAGGGCGCGACAGCTATTATCGTTTCGCACGATAGGGAGTTCGTTCGTTCGGTTGGGACGCGCTATTTCGAGATCGAAAAGAAACGGAAACTTCTTCTTGAAGTGAATTCGCCAGAATCGTTTTTTGAGCGCATGATCAACTGATACTTCGGACATATTTCGCGAGACCTGGTTATGACGCCAAATGAACGAATTGATGCGATTTAACTATGCGAGGGGCTGGATTTTTCGAAGAGAATCCAAAGTGACTTGAAATGTCTTTTTGAGCGCCAGCCTCTTTTTGACCAATTGAACGTTACTCCTGATGAACTGCAGCCATCTGCGCAAAATATCGAATACATCATCAATGAGTTCTTGCGCATTTTGGGCCTTACTGTTGTTGGTGTCGGTCGCGAAGAATATTTTCTTTGCACGATTGGGCAGGGGCATTTGCGAAACTTGTTCATGTCGTTTTTGCTTGAGGTTGATAGGAAGAAACTCGGTGGTGCTTTGAAACTGCGAGATGTTTTGGATGATGAGCATCTAGGTGTATTGACGGGTTTACCGGCGACGACGGTTGATCGAGCGCAGATTATCCAAACTCAAATCATTATGGCGCGGTCGTTTTTTCAAATAGCGAAACCAATATGCAAAGCGCACAATATTGAGTGGCCTGAGCAGTTCGAGGCGGCGACGAGGGCGCATTTGATCGCTCACCTTGGTGAGCAGGCTGCTATCTAAACGGCTCGTTTTTATTTGGCGGGCGGATGCTTGTTCACTTTTATGTTGTAGATTTCGCATAAAGGTAGTAAGGAAGACTAACTTAATGTACTGCTCGTGTCGGCGACGAATGGTGTTGCCAATGAATCTATTGGAAATATGAGAAGGCAATAAATGCAACTTCATGCTTTGATCGAATTTTTGCACCGAAAATCTACGCGTGCATGGGCCACAAGAGCGGCGGCGCTTGGCGTGACCTATAGTGAATTCGAATACCTGCGTGCGGTTCAAAGGCAAGAGAGAAATAAAACCGACAAAGATGACCACGGGCAGCACTTGCAGGATGTTGTCACCGAGATGGGGGTGAGCAAGGCTTCTGCCAGCGCGATGGTTCTCAAGCTTGTAGAGCGAGGGTTGGTGCATCGGGTTCCATGTCTCATGGATGCGCGGGCACAGCATATTCTTCTGACGGCCGTTGGGCGTGAGTTGGTTCAAAAGGGCGAGCAGATTTACGTGCAAATCGGGCGGCAATTGGAAGCAACACTTGGGCAAGAAGACTTAATCACGTTGCGCGGTTCTCTGAGCATGTTGTGATAATGCCGGAGTTGGATGCGTTAGTGGGAAGCGTTTCAATAAAGTACTCAACCTGAAATCCAAACAATACAAATTACTGAACTTAAAAACGAATACGAATTTCAATTGCTATTTGGCTATATTGGTCAGTCAGCCTAACTAATGGAGAAGATATGAATTGGGAAATAGTGCTTTTGGGAGCTGCGATCCACCTGTTGTTTTGGGACAAATTGCCTGAGTGGGGTACTTTGTTTAATCGTTTTATCGCTGCGCTGCCCAAACCATTACAAACTCTATATGCCGATTGGGAGTGTCCCTTTTGTGCTGGATTTTGGATTGCGTTGGTTTTGCATTTTCTTACGGGCATGTGGTTTTTACCAAAGCTGATATGGATGACCGACCATTTATTGTGGGTTGGTCTACCGTTGGCGTGGTTCTTTGATGCATTAGCGGCCGCGCTGATGATATTGGTGGCGAGTTTGCTGATCAAGGCAATTGGATGGCCAGCGATTAAAGGTATGCAAGTGCGTGCAGAATTTATGAAGTCTTTAAAAGAAGACCATAAATAAGTGTTGTCTTGGTTTGGCGGGTTGCTCGAATGGATTATCACCCTTAAATAGGGTCCATTATTGAGTTTTGAGGAAGTATCATGTCGCAAAATCCCGCCACGCCCCTTTATTGGATCGCATCTTATCCCCATAGCGGTGACCAGCTTGTGCGCTCATTTTTGCAGCACCTTTCAAAAAGCTTTGGATACCGTCCGCAAGATGGCGCTGCACTTGAATTGTTGGACCGGGATTTGCCTTGCGACGTGCAGGCGCATTTTTATGAAACGGTAGTCGGCAAACATCCGCGTGATATGTCGGAAGAAGAAATTGCTGCGGCGCGTCCAAAGATTCATGAACATATTTCGCAAAACTACCCTGGCTTGCCCGTTGTTAAAACCCACGCACCGCGCGCCGAGTTTTATGGCTTCCCCAGTATAAATCCAAAAGTGTCGGTCGGGTCAGTTTATTTGATCCGGAACCCGCTGGTGTTGGCGTCTGCATTTGCAATTGCTGGCAAGAAAGACATCACCTCAGCCCTCAACTTGTTGGCGACAAGTGAATATCGGCAACCAACATCAGACACCCACGCGCTTGAGCCTTGGGGATCATGGTCGCAAAATGTTGCGAGTTGGACTGCGCAAACTGTTGATGGTGACCTTGTGGTTCGCTTTGAAGATATTATCGCCGACCCCACAGGTCAGTTGGGCCGTGTGGCAAAACACTTGAAAATGCCGGTCGACGATAAACAAATCAAATCAGCTGCGGACGCTGCCCTTAAAGCACATGGCATTAAGGGGCGTTCCATTCCTAAATCTGCGTGGAAAGCTGGACTGAAAAATGACTATGCCCGCGCATTGGTCGAAATTCATGCTTTGCAAATGTCGCGCTTTGGCTACCTCACCAATGACGTTTTGAATTATGTCGGCATGACCCGTGAGGTTGCGTTGAACTCCTCGGCGAAATTTGAGGAACTTTCTAGGAAGCCTGTTTCACCTGTTGGCAACGCCTAGCAGCGCTGTTAGCGGAATTCGCCAACCCGTTTGATGCGCCAAATTGGTGCTTCGGGCGTTATATCGGTAAAAACCTCCGTGATTTGGATGGCGTTCGGGTGCGTCTCCAAGTCACTAATATCTGCCAATTCGATTGCAAATCGATCTTCAACGAATGTATCAGCCATCGCTTGATTTTGAATTGTCCGCAAGAAATCCGGCCGCAACACATAAGCGCCGTCAAAATCGACGCTAGCAAGATTTGTACCTGTGAAATTCAATTCCCCAAGAACTGCATTCTTGAACGTTGCACCGACGATGGACGCATTTGAAAAGTCAGTATTCTCGATAATCGTGAAGTCGAAATTTGCGGCTAAGGCGTTCACATCCATAAAACCAGAGCTGTTGATGACCGCGCCGCGAAAGTCGGTGCCTGCCATTTGGGTATGCCAGATTTCAACACTGGGGTCAGGTGTTTGAGGCAATTGAATTTGGTCGTTTGGAATGCCGGAGAACTGAGTTTTTTGGATAAACGCTCGATTGAAACGGGCATTGTCTAAAAAGGCAGCACGAAAATCGCCTTGGTGAATTTGCACGCCAGAGAAGTCCGCAAAGCGCAAAAGCGCGTGTCGCAGCGAAATGACACCGAATGTGTGGTTTCGTATTTCAGAAAATGAAAAGTCAGCGCCATTGAGCGTCAGCCACTCGGTGCTCATCACCCGTGCGTTATAGAGCAGCGATAGGATTTGACCGCGCTCTGGACTAACCGGATGTTGGATGAGTTCGCCTTGGGCGGTTTCAGCGCCAAGTTGTCGTTCAGCATCTAACACTTTTTGCACTGCAATCTGCGCCGAGGGAACATCATCTCTTCTTGCTAGGGACATTGCTGTTAGCATTTCGTTGCTGGCTCGGGGCAGGTTGAGCGCAAGGTAACGATATGGTCGCGCAGCCGCGGTGGCGGCAATGATGCGACCCCGCAAGGCATGGGATAGCTCTTGATCAAAATAGATGGGCGCAGGGCGTCCGTCTTGCAATAGTGCGTTTGTTTCTTCGCCGATTTGCGCACCAAGGGCAAGGATTTCTGGCACGATTGATGTCGAGCGTTGGGCTTCGCCAAGTTCAATTTGTTGGCCAAGCAAACTATTTTGTTCGACAAGCCGTTCCGACTGACCTGCCAGCAATTTTCCTTGCTCGCGCAACAATTGATTCTGTTGGAATAGCAGGGCAGAGCCGGCCAGCGCGGCGATTGCAGCGACGAAGGCGGTAATGGTGGCAATCAACCATCGCCGCGTCGCCATCCATGCGTAACGCGCGAGCATAAGCTCGCCGACTTCTTTTGCTGCGTTGGTGGCTTTTTCGACATTTTGTTGAGCAGCAAACTTGGCTACATCCGCCAATGGCCCGGCAAGGCGTTCCATTTCAACTTCGCTGCGCTTAACGACTGTGCGCAAAATTGGTCGCCGAAATGCAACGATTATGCCGGTGAGTATGCTGGCAATCAGCAAAAGTCCGAACAGAACCGCAAACAAAGTAACAGCGTTGTCGATGAAAAAGTCGAGGCCAAAAATAGTTGCTGGAATGCCGCAAACCAAGCCGAGGACAAAAACGCCAATGGCTAAGGTAACGGGAAGCGTGTCAGAGCGCTGCTCGGCCGATGAACCTGTTTCATCCGTTTCCACTGGCTCAACCATTCGTGCTGGATCCCCCACATCAAGATTGAAGTATGATGGGTAGATGTGATTTTCGTCAACATCCACTTGCTCAGACTTAGACAAAAAAAGAGGGCGCCCGAAGGCGCCCTAAGGTTTAGGTATTGCTACCTAGGGGATAGAAGTGTTCTTTAAGCAGAATAATACATGTCAAACTCGACGGGGTGAGGCGCCATTTCGAAACGCTCAACTTCTTCCATCTTGATGGCGATGTAAGCGTCGATTTGGTCGTCGTCAAACACGCCGCCTGCCTTAAGGAATTCGCGGTCTGTATCCAATGCTTCAAGCGCTTCGCGCAATGAGGCTGCTACAGTTGGGATTTCTTTCAGTTCTTCAGCTGGCAACTCATACAAATCTTTATCCATTGGCTCGCCTGGATTGATTTTGTTTTTGATGCCGTCAAGACCAGCCATTAACAAGGCAGAGAACGCCAAGTATGGATTTGCCAATGGATCCGGGTAACGCACTTCAACACGCTTGGAAGCTGGTGAGGAGCCGAAAGGAATACGGCAAGAAGCTGAACGGTTGCGTGCTGAGTAAGCCAGAAGAACTGGTGCTTCATAACCCGGAACCAAACGTTTGTAAGAGTTTGTGCTTGGGTTTGTGAAAGCGTTGGTTGCTTTAGCGTGTTTGATGATGCCGCCGATAAAGTGCAATGCTTGTTCAGACAATCCTGCATAACCGTCGCCAGCAAAGTTTGGCTTGCCGTCTTTCCAGATTGAAAGGTGACAGTGCATGCCAGAACCATTGTCGCCAAACACAGGCTTGGGCATAAAGGTCGCTGATTTGCCATAAGCGTGGGCAGTTTGCTGAACGCCATATTTGTAAGTCTGAACTTGGTCAGCAATGCGGGTCAATGTGTCGTACTTGATGCCGAGTTCGTGCTGAGCAGACGCCACTTCGTGGTGATGCTTTTCAACAGTCAGGCCCATTTCCTTTAGGACTGAAAGCATTTCAGAACGGATGTCCTGCGCGCTGTCCACTGGAGGAACTGGCACATAGCCGCCTTTTTCCGGAACATGGTGGCCCATGTTGCCAGCTTCGTACATTGAGTTCGTATTTGTTGGCAATTCCGTGTGGTCAAGCGCAAAGCCTGATTCGTAAGCGCCAGTGCTGAAACGCACGTCGTCAAACATAAAGAATTCAGGTTCTGGACCAACAACCACCGTGTCGCCAATACCAGAAGACTTCACGTATGCTTCTGCTTTGCGAGCAGTCATACGTGGGTCACGGTTGTAGGCTTCGAACGTGCCGGGCTCTAGTGTGTCACAGTTGATGACCATAGTGGATTGACCAAAGAACGGGTCCATATGAACCGTATCAAGGTCTGGCATCATCACCATGTCACTCTCATTGATGGCTTTCCAGCCAGCAATTGATGAGCCGTCAAACATAACACCATCTTCGAACATATCTTCATCAACCACGGATACGTCCATGGTCATGTGATGCAGTTTGCCGCGTGGGTCAGTAAAACGAAGGTCGACGAACTTTACATCTTCGTCTTCAATTCTTTTGAGGATGTCACTTACTGTGGTGGTCATTACTAATTCCCGTATATAGATTTGTTCTTGTTTAAGTCTTTGGAGTTAGACGGCGAAGCTAAACTGCTTCGTCGCCCGTTTCACCGGTGCGGATTCGAATGGCTTGATCAATGGTAGAGACAAAAATCTTGCCATCGCCGATGCGGCCTGTCTGTGCAGCGTCGCGAATGGCTTCAACTGCTTTGTCGACGGCGTGATCGGACACCACGATTTCGATTTTCACTTTTGGCAAGAAGTCGACAACATATTCTGCACCGCGATAAAGCTCTGTATGGCCCTTTTGGCGGCCAAAGCCTTTTACTTCGGTAACAGTTATGCCTTGAAAACCAGCTTCCTGAAGTGCTTCTTTGACTTCATCAAGCTTGAACGGCTTCACTATGGCTTCTATTTTTTTCACTTATTTTCACTCCGAAAGAACTGATCTTACGTCTGCGACAGATAATGCATGTTGTGTGCCAGTTTGAAGCGGTTTGGGAAAATTGTTTATTAACAATACCTTACCGATTAGGCCGCAGTTTCGTGCCACTGATGTGTGACGGGTATGTGCTTGTTTGTTGGGCAGGGTGCTTAAATTTTAATCACTTGTGGTGTTTTACGAAGCGCAAACCAGAAAATGTACAGTTCTGTGAATTATTTACGTCCTTTGAGGGATTTTTTCAAAAAATTTAAAAAAAGGGGTTGGCTGTTCGAACCGTATGGGTTAGACCCCGCTTCGACTTAGTCGCTGTGGATTATTGGCGGGTGTGGTGAAATTGGTAGACACGCTAGATTTAGGTTCTAGTGCTTCACGGCGTGGGGGTTCAAGTCCCTCCACCCGCACCATTCTCCTCAGCAGACATTTCGATCGATCGAATTATAGATATTGAAAAACGGGAATTTCCGCATGCAGGTCAATGAAACCCTCAATGAAGGGCTTAAGCGTACATTGGAAATGAGCATTCCGGCATCTGAGCTTAGCCAGAAGCTAGACGACAAACTCAATGAGCTTAAAGACCAAGTCAGTATTAAAGGTTTTCGTCCGGGTAAAGTGCCATTTGCGCACATGAAAAAAACCTATGGCCGCTCTGTAATGGGCGACGTGATGCAGGATGCGATCAATGTTGGCGTTCAGTCGACATTAGAAGAGCGCAAAGAAAAAGCTGCAATGCAGCCTAAAATTGACTTGCCTGAAGACGAAGCTGTTTTGACAAAAGTATTTGAGGGCGAAGCAGACCTTGAATTCACAATGTCATACGAGATTCTTCCAGAAGTTAAATTGGGCGATTTCAAAAAGATCAAAATTGAGCGTCCTGTTGTTGAAGTTGCTGAAAGCGACGTTCAAGAGCAGTTTGATGCAATTGTTGAGCAAAACCGTCCATATGCGGCGAAAGCCGAAGGTGAGGCTGCTGCACAAGGCGACCGTGCTAACATCAAGTTTTTGGGTAAAGTCGACGGCGAGCCATTTGAAGGCGGCGCATCTGACGGATCACCATTGGTAATTGGCTCAAACCAATTCATCCCAGGCTTTGAAGAGCAACTTGTTGGTCTTAAAGTTGGTGATGAGAAGGTTCTTAAAGTTAAGTTCCCTGACGAATATCGTGCGGAAAACTTAGCTGGTAAAGACGCAACATTTGATGTTGAAGTTTTGGGCATTGAAACACCAAGTGCTGTTGAAGTGAATGACGAGTTCGCTAAAACACTTGGTCTTGAAAGCGTTGATCAGCTTCGTGAGATGATCAACGACCAAATTGGTGGTCAGTTCAAAACGCTTACAGCACGTCGCGTAAAGCGTCTTGTGCTTGATGCACTTGACGAAATGCACAAATTTGACGTTCCTGAGCAACTTGTTGAGCAAGAGTTCAAAGGTATTTGGGAACGCGTGATGCACGATATTGAGCATCATGGTCGTAGCTTTGAAGATGAAGGTACAACCGAAGAAAAAGCGCGCGAAGAATATACCGCGATTGCTGAACGTCGGGTTCGCCTTGGTTTGGTGATTGCTGAAATTGGCAATGCCAACGAAATCGAAGTAAGCGAAGACGAGCATCAACAAGCGTTGATCGCGGAAGTTCAAAAATATCCTGGTCAAGAACAACAGGTATATGACTATTTCCGCAACAACCAACAAGCGTTGGCTGGCCTTCGGGCGCCAATTTTTGAAGACAAAGTTGTAAACTTTGTTGTTGAGTTGGCTGACGTTGAAGACAAAACCGTCACTAAAGACGAGTTGGTGAAGTTGGTTGAAGAGAGTGAAGAAGAGGACCTAGAACCTCACAATCACGACTAAACAAACAACTTCGTTGTTGAATTTTTTAAAGGTCGTCCGTTTGGGCGGCCTTTTTTTTGTTTTGCTGGGAATGTCGGCGTTGAGCCCAATCAGGCCGTTCGATTTTCGGACTTGGCTGACTTTCGCGACCCAAAGCTGCCGTTTGGGGAGATTGTATC